>JANLTE010000305.1:0-14869 GCA_031362785.1 Elusimicrobiota bacterium | reverse complement strand
CTTAAAAAAAGCGGCATTTTGGAATCGGTCGGCGGCGCGGATTATTTGACGGAAGTAATGAACGTGGTGCCCACCGCGGCGCATGTGGAAGCTTACTCGCGCATCGTTCAGCAGAAAGAAATTTTGCGGACTTTGATCAACGCCGCCACGAATGTGGTCAGCAACTGCTACCGCCAGGAAGAAGAAGCCGGATACTTGTTAGATAGCGCCGAACAGGCGATCTATAAGATCTCCGACCGGCTGAACAGTAAAAAGGGATTGCTTCCCCTATCTGATATGTTGGGCGAGACCATTGAACATTTGGAAACTCTGCATCAAAAGAAAGCGGCGGTGACGGGAGTTCCAACGGGATTTACAAAGTTTGATGAAATGACTTCGGGTTTCCAGCCGGGGAACTTGGTGATATTGGCGGCGCGGCCCGGGATGGGGAAGACCGCGCTGGCGTTGGACATCGCGCTGCATGCGGGCGTCAAGAAAAAAATTCCCACTATTTTTTATTCTCTCGAAATGAGCCAGCAGGAAATCGTGATGCGCCTGCTCTCCGCGCTCGCCATGGTGCCGCTGCAGAAACTGCGCACCGGTTTTTTTCGGAAAGAGGATTGGCCCGTCTTAACCCGGAAAGCGGAAGTTTTGTCGGAGTCTCCGATCTATTTAGACCATTCTTCATCCGGAGTATCGATTATGACGCTTCGCGCCACGGCGCGCAGACTTGCGACGCAGCTGCGAGCGAAAGGAACGCCGCTCGGTCTCATCGTGGTCGATTACCTCCAGCTCATGCAAGGTTCCAAGCGCGCTCCCGAAAGCCGCCAGACGGAAATCGCGGAAATTTCGCGCTCCCTCAAAGGGCTCGCGCTCGATTTAAAAGTGCCCATCCTCGCGCTTTCTCAGCTGAACCGCAGTCCCGAAGAACATGGCCGGGACGGCAAGCCGCAGCTCTCACACCTAAGAGAGTCGGGCGCGATCGAACAAGACGCCGATTTAGTGGGATTCATTTACCGCGAGGGCATGTACAAGAAGGACCCCGATCCCGAAACCCAGCGCCGGGCCAAGCTCATTATCGCCAAGCAGCGCAACGGCCCGCTCGGCGAAGTCGACCTCGTCTTTATCGCCGAGTGCGCGCGCTTCCAAAACCTGGAACCCGAAGCCGAATAACTCTCCCGCAATCGCGCCCCGAGCGTTTGAAAAATAACTCGGAACTTCATAGAATAAATCCGACGATAAAACCATGCCGCCAACCGAAAAATTTTTCCGTCCCTGCTGGGTCGAAGTTCATCACGGCCACCTCCAAAACAACTTTAAAGAAATCCTGAAACAAGTCCCGCACCATAATGTCCTTGCGGTGGTGAAGGCCAACGCCTATGGGCATGGACTCGTTCCTGCGGCCCGCACGCTTTCAAAGCTGAATCCAAAATTTTTCGGCATCACCTCGATTGAAGAAGCGCTGCAGTTAAAACGCGCGGGCATCAAAGTCCCCAGCTTAATCCTCGGCAATATCTTTCCCTTTTCAAACCTGGAGCACGCGATAAAAAATAACGTGAGAGTGACGGTCGCAAGCGCGGAGTCGGCTAAAATGTGCGATCACTACGCGAAAAAACTCCGAAGAAAAGTGTACGCGCACGCCAAGATTGACACGGGCATGAGCCGGATCGGAGTTAGCGTGGCCAAGGGACGGGAGTTTATCCGAATGGTCCGCGAGTTCAAGCATATTGAGTTTGAAGGGATCTACACCCATTTTTCCGGATCCGCCGAAGATCCCGCCTTCACTCAAAAACAAATTGAGCTTTTCTCAAGGTTTGTGCGCGAGTTGAAATCCGAAGGCATCAGCATCCCCTACATTCACTGTGCCAACAGCGCCGGAATTTATAAATATCGCGAGAGCCATTTTTCATTGGTGCGCCCGGGCATTTCACTTTACGGAATTATGCCGATGCGGGAACATAAAATTCCATTGAACCCGGTCCTGACGTGGAAAAGTCGCATCGTATTTTTGAAAGACGTTCCGTCGGGAACCCCCGTTAGCTACGCTGGAACTTTCATTACGAAGCGGCCTTCCCGAATCGCCACGGCGGCGTTCGGCTACGCGGACGGTTTCCGCCGGAGTTTTTCGAACAAGGCTCAAGTGCTGGTCGGCGGATCCCGAGCGCCGGTGTTGGGCCGCGTGACCATGGACATGACCATGCTAGACGTTACCGATATTCCCGGGGTCCGCGTGGGAGACGAGGTGGTGATCTTGGGACGTCAGGGCAAAGACAATATTTCAGTCTGGGAGCTGGCCGACTGGGCGGAAACTTCGCCCTATGAAATTTTCTGCGGGATTTCACTCAGGGTTCCGCGGGTGGACGTGCGCTGATGCAAGATACGCATAAAAATATTGTCTCCGCTATCGGGGCAAAGGTGTTGCGCCTCGTTCAGTCGTTGGGAGAAACGGCCGTGCTGATCCAGAAGACTTTCGGTTCTATTTTTCAGATTCGCAACGGCGGAAAAAATGTCTGGTATCAAATGCAAGAGATGGGCGCTCGGTCTTTTTCCGTGACGTCTCTTACGCTCATGTTCACCGGCATGGTGCTGGCGCTCCAAACCGGAACCTCCTTCATTAAAGTTTTTAACGAGCCTCTTTACGTGGGCCGTATCGTCGGAATTTCGATCGTGAAGGAATTGGGTCCTGTTTTAACCGCGATGGTTTTTGCGGGTCGGGTGGGCGCGGCCATTGCCGCTGAGCTGGGCACGATGAAGGTGACCGAACAAATCGACGCCCTCTACACGCTGGGGACCAACCCCGTCAAATACTTAACGGTTCCAAGGTTTATCGCTGCGATCACGATGCTCCCCTTCTTGACGATTTACTCCAATTTTTTGGGCGTCTTTGGCGGATACCTGGTGGCGACGCTTAAATTTTCGATTCCCAGCCCCGTCTATTTAGACGATATCTACGCGCTCCAAATCCGCGAAGTGATGCACGGCCTGGTGAAGTCTGTCGTATTCGCCTTGATCGTCGTATCGGTGTCCTGCTATAAGGGGCTGACCACCTCAGGCGGCGCCGAAGGCGTAGGAAAATCGACCACTTCAGCGGTCGTCATCTCCATGGTTTCAATTTTAATCGGAGACTATTTCTTGTCTGCTGTGCTGGTGGCTCTGCGCATTGGCTGATGATTAAAATTAGAGACCTCTATAAATCTTTTCACTCTAAAATCGTCCACAACGGCGTCTCATTCGAAGTTAAAGAAGGAGAAGTTTTTACCTTGATCGGCGGCTCGGGGTCCGGCAAGTCCGTGTTGCTAAAGCAGATCGTCGGCCTCATTAAACCCGATTCGGGGCAGATTACGATTGACGGCACCGAAATCTCCCGTCTCGACGATGAACGGTTACACGAAGTCCAAAAAATGATAGGATATGTTTTTCAGGAAGCCGCGCTTTTCGATTCTCTCACCGTCGGTGAAAACGTGGCTTTCGGGCTTTGCAATTTGATCGGGCGCCGGTTCGAAGACACCTTGCCGATCGTGAAAGAAAAGCTGGCCCTGGTGGGTCTGACGGGCGTCGAGAATTATAAACCCGCCCAGCTGTCGGGAGGCATGAAAAAGCGCGTGGGGATCGCTCGAGCCATCGCGTTCACTCCCAAGATTTTGCTCTACGACGAGCCAACCACCGGGTTAGACCCCGTGATGTCAGACGTCATCAGTGATTTGATTTTGAAACTGAAGCGGGAAACGGGCGTAACTTCGATTGCCGTGACTCACGACATGAAGTCTGCCTATAAAGTTTCAGACCGTATCGCGATGCTCTATGAAGGCAGGGTTTTGGAAATCGGCACGCCCGATCAAATTCAGAATTCGTCGAACGCTACCGTGCGGCAGTTTATCGCCGGTTCGAGCCATGGACCCATTCCCGTACCAGACATGGATTTAGCATGAAATTTTCGCACTTTTATATTTGAGCCTGGAAACCAAGGTCGGTTTCTTCGTGCTGCTCGGCCTGGCGATATTGGGCGTGAGCATCATGAAGTTATCGGATGTTCGGCTTGAAAAGCGCTACACCGTTTACATGGTCTTTGACGATATCCAGGGCTTGAACAACAAAAGCCAGGTGCGGATCGCGGGCGTCGAAGTGGGCCAGGTGGAAAAAGTTGAACTCCAGGAAGGCCGAGCAAAGGTGACGGCAAAAATAAAAGGCGACGTACCAATTTATTTGAACGCCGTCGTGCGCGTGAAGCTGATCGGTCTCATCGGTTCGCAATTCCTGGATTTGAATCCGGGGACGCCTGAGGCGGCGAAAGTTAAAGACGGCGATACAGTTTATGGAGCCACCACCCGGTCGCTCAGCGACTTAATTGACAAGATGAGCGAGCTCGTTGAGGGTAAAAATGGAAAGCCGGGCATAGGCGACGACCTGAAAGCGACGATGTCGAACCTCCGGTCGGTCACGGATTCTCTCAATTTTGCGATCGGTATGCAGCGCGACGAGATCAAGGGAATTGTTAAGAACCTTCACTCGTTCACGGTCGATTTGAAAGGCCTTGCCTCGGACATGCATGAAATTACTTCTGAGAAGAAAGCCGACATTGAAATGGCGATCACAAAATTGAGATCAGTGCTGGAACGGGTGGACGACATGCTCGCTAAAGTTCAGCGCGGCGAAGGGCCCGTGGGCAAATTGCTGTCCGACAAAGAAATGGGCGAGGAAGTCAAGAAGACCGTTTCCAATTTAAAAGACACTTCCGAGTCGGCGAAGGAAGTCCTGGGGCGCTTCACGAAAATTCGGTCCTTCTGGGAGTTTCAGGCCCGCTCTGTGCCGGGCGCCAACGCCGTTCGGATAGATGGCGGCATCCGTTTGCAGCCTCGCGATCATAAGTATTACTACCTGGGCGTCTCAAATGCGGGCGACCGGAAAGACGAATTTAAAAATGAAGGCGACTATGAGAAGAAAACCACTATTAACGCGGTTGTCGGAAAAGACTTCGGTCCGCTCACGGTTGAGCTGGGCGCCGTTCGGTCGTCGGGCGGCGTCGGCTTGAAATATTATCCATTCAAGTTTTGGGTCGACAAAAACCGCTCGAACCCCTGGCTTGAAAATGTTGAGCTGAACGCGTATGCGTATGATTTTCCGCGCGACGAGGTCCGGGGCCTGGCGGGGCGGGAGCGGCGGCTGAAAGGCCCGCAGTATAATGTCGGCGCAAAATATGGCGTGACGCGCTGGCTCAAAGTTGGAGCGGCAGTGGAAGATTTGGGCGAGGTGCGGCAGTACAACGTCGCGACGCATTTGGTGTTCGAAGACCGGGACCTCGCATATTTATTTGGGTTCGTGAGTTTCGCGAGATAGCGTGGCGATTAAAACCTCGAAAGCTAAAACGATTTTCCGCTGTCAGGAGTGCGGATATTCTACGGCGAAGTGGCTCGGCAAGTGTCCGGACTGCGGTAAGTGGAACGCGATGGTGGAAGAAAGGCAGATGGAGTCGACGCCATCCACCCGGAATCTACTGACTAACTTCTCCTCAGAAATTCAGCTCCTTTCGAACGTTTCGACCGCGCAATATAATCGCATCCGGACGGGGATCGTCGAGTTTGACCGCATGATCGGCGGCGGGATCGTCCCCGGGAGCTTGGTCCTTTTAGGAGGCGCGCCGGGCATCGGAAAGTCTACGCTCATGCTTCAAGTCGCCGCGAGCATTTCCAAAAATAAAAAAGTTCTGTATGTTTCGGGCGAAGAGTCTCAGGAACAGATCAAGTCGCGCGCTGACCGGCTGAAGCTAGACTCGCCGAACCTCTATCTCCTTTCCGAAACGAATCTCGAGAACATCCTTGAAAGCGTCAAGAAAGTTACGCCTGAATTTCTGATCATCGATTCCATTCAAACGACTTATCGATCGGACGTCAGTTCCGCGCCTGGATCGGTGGGGCAGGTCCGCGAATGCGCCGCGGAATTTTTGCGCGCGGCGAAATCGCAGAACATTACGACTTTCATTTTAGGGCATGTGACCAAAGATGGGGACCTCGCGGGGCCGCGGGTTTTAGAGCACATCGTCGATACCGTTTTATACTTTGAGAGCGAGCGCCACCAGATGTTCCGGATCCTGCGCGCATATAAAAATCGTTTTGGGCCCACTTCTGAAATCGGCCTTTTTGAAATGAAGTCGACGGGTTTGGAGGAGGTTTCAAATCCCTCGCAATTTTTCTTGAACGAGCATCAGCGCGGGCCCGGTTCCATGCTGGTCGCGACCGTGGAAGGGTCGCGACCGATCCTGCTCGAAATTCAGGCGCTCGTCAGTCGCACGCCGTTTGGCCTGCCGCGCCGCCAGGTGACGGGGTTTGATTTTAACCGCGTGCTGCTCATGATCGCGGTCCTCGAAAATCGCCTCGGGTTCAATTTGCAAAATCACGACGTGTTCGTAAACGTTACGGGCGGCGCAAAAATTAAAGAGCCCGCCATCGACCTCGGGCTGGCCTGCGCCATCGCGAGCGCGTTCGGTAATTTTACTTCGGAATCCGACGGAGTATTGATCGGCGAGGTTGGGCTCGGCGGTGAAATCCGCAACGTGGGCCAGGTCCTGGAGCGTTTGAAGGAATCGGAAAAGCTTGGAATGAAGTGGGCGGTCGTTCCCAAGCGAAGCCTCAAAGAAAAATTTTCGTCTGATAAAATGAAAGTAGTGCCGGTAGACACATTGGAAGAAGTTATACGCTGGATGCGTCAGGCATCCCATTCATCCTGAACTCGTACATTATTATATTCATATGAAGGAGCATTATTATGATTCGATGGGCCGTTCGGTTAGCAGTCGTTATAGCGGGTCCCGCAGTGGGTTGGTTTCAAATTGCGCAAACTACAAAGGGAATTTTGGTGGGAGTTACTTGTTCGTTGGTCGTCATTGCGGCGGAAATTGTGATCGCGAGAATTCCTTTGGATAATTTAATCGCCGGCACGCTAGGGGGCGTTTTGGGCCTCATTTCGGCCAAAATGATCGACTACGGCGTCTATCTTTTAGATCGTCCCGTGTTTTACGATAAATTTCACAAGTATTCGCTGCTCATCAATCTCCTCCTGACTTATTTGGGAATGGTGGTGGCAATATATAAGAAAGAGGAAGTGGAGCTTCTAGATAAGAATATTTTCGTCCCATCGTCTAAAAAGCGCGGACAGGACGTCTTGGCGCTCGATACGTCCGTTATTATCGATGGACGTATCGCCGACATTTGCGAGACGAAGTTTTTGTCCGGACGGATATTGGTGCCGCGGTTCGTGTTGAACGAACTGCACGCGCTGTCCGATTCCGCCGACGCCATTAAGCGCCAGCGGGGCCGCCGGGGTCTGGACATTCTGGCGAGGCTTCAGGAAATGACCGATAATCCAGTCACTATTTTTGAGAAGGATTTCTCTGAACTAAAAGACGTGGATGCGAAACTTGTGGAGCTTGGCAAGAACTTGAACGCCAAGATCGTGACCACGGACTTCAATTTGAATAAAATCGCTTCGCTCCAGGGCGTACGCGTTCTAAATATCAACGATTTGTCCAACGCGCTGAAGGCCGTAGTTTTGCCGGGCGAAGCGATGTTCGTTTTCGTCGTTAAAGAGGGAAAAGAACGCGATCAGGGGATCGCCTACCTCGATGATGGCACGATGGTGGTGGTCGAAGACGGCCGGAAGCTGGTCGGAAAAAAGGTGGAGGTGTTGGTCTCCTCCATCCTGCAAACGTCTGCGGGCCGCATGATTTTTTCCAAGTCCAAAGACCACGGAAAATCAGCCAGCGCCCATAACGAAGTTTTACCGGCCTAATTATCGCGGGTCGGCTCGATGCGCGAGGCTAAAAATATCATGATCGTGCTGGCGGCGGGGCAAGGGAGGCGCATGAACCGCTCCTATCCAAAAATGCTGATTTCGTTAAAGGGAAAACCGCTGCTCCACTGGACGCTCCAAAATTTGGAATCCTGTTCGGCGGTGGACGCGGTGATCGTGACGGTCCCTTCAAAGTGGCGCAAGGAATTTCAAAGAAAAATCAGGTTTCAGAATTATCGTAAGTTCATGGCGCTAGTCAACGGCGGCCAAGCGCGAACCGATTCAACCCGGAACGCCATTCAGGCGTTGCCAAAAGAATGCGAAATGGTGGGAATTCATGACGCGGCCCGGCCCTTCCCCACCGCTTCGCACATCAAGCAGTGTTTCGATACGGCTCGGCGTAAGGGAGCGGCCATTCTGGCGGTGCCGGCAACCGATACGGTGAAGCGAGTATCAAACAATTTAATGATTTTAGGAACGATTCCCAGAGAGCAGTGCTGGACGGCCCAGACCCCGCAGATTTTTAAAAGAAAGATCGCCGAAAAAATTCACGGCGCCGCGCGGGGCGCTCAATTTACCGATGACGCCTCTATCGCGGAATTTTTAGGGCACAAAGTCGCGGTCGTTCGAAGTTCATACGAAAACATCAAGGTAACCACTCCGAACGATTTACTCGCCGCGGAAATGATCCTGAATCAAAGGAAATCTTCGTGATACGAGTGGGGTTGGGATACGACGCGCACCGATTGAAAAAAGGCCGCTTGCTGATTTTGGGCGGCGTCCGAATTCCATATCCCAAAGGTTTGGACGGCCACTCAGACGCGGACGTTATTTTGCACGCGCTGGTGGACGCTCTGCTCGGGGCCGCGGGATTGCCCGACATCGGCACCTATTTTTCCAACAAGGATCCGCGTTGGAAGAGCGCGCCTAGCGTGATTTTTTTGAAAGAAGTTCGACGGATCTTAAAAACTCGGAAAGCAAAAATATTAAACGTCGATTGCGTGCTGTTATCGGAAGAGCCGAAAATTGCTCCACACATCCAGGAAATGAAACGCAGGGTTAGCGATGCTCTCGGCATCGCGAAATCCGCCGTCGGCATCAAAGCTTCCACGAACGAACGCATGGGGTTTGTCGGCAAAAAAGAGGGCATGTGCGCCCACGCCGTCGCCCTTATCCAAATATAATATCCCGTTCCGTTGCGTCCCCCATCACCCATTCAAATCACCAACTCCCTAACGGGCAAAAAAGAAAACTTCGTTCCCTTGGCGCCGGGGAAAGTGCAGATGTATGTCTGCGGCATCACTCCGTACGACGAATGCCACATGGGGCACGCGCGATGTTACGTTTTTTTTGACACGGTGAAACGGTTTTTGCGCGCCGCTGGCTTTGAGGTGACGCACGTTCAGAATTTTACCGACATCGATGACAAAATCATACAGCGCGCGCAAATGCTAAAGCAGGATCCACGGGAAGTTTCGGAAAAATATATCGCGGATTATTTCGTCCAGATGTCTAAGCTCAAGGTGTTAAATGCGGACGCTTATCCCAAAGTAACCGAAACGATCCCTCAAATCGTTCGGTTCATTGAGCGCCTGATTGAAAAAGGTTACGCCTATGCCGTTGGCGGGAACGTTTTTTATTCGGTGCGGAAATTTAAAAATTACGGGCGGCTGTCCAAGCGGTCATTTGACGAACTGGAAGTGGGAGCGCGCGTCGAAGTAAACGAACAGAAAAACGACCCGCTGGATTTCGCGCTTTGGAAAGCCGCCAAACCCGGTGAACCCTCCTGGGCTTCTCCTTGGGGGCAAGGTCGACCCGGTTGGCACATCGAGTGCTCAGTAATGGCCATTCAGCATCTGGGCGAGAGCTTTGATATTCACGGCGGCGGGCAAGATTTAATATTTCCGCATCACGAAAATGAGATCGCGCAATCCGAAGCGGCAACGGACAGGCCTTTCGCGAAAGTGTGGCTGCATAACGCATTCGTAACGGCGAATCATGAAAAAATGTCAAAATCTCTTGGAAATTTTTTCACTTTGCGTGAAGTGTTCGAAAAGTTTTCACCTCCCGTGGTGCGACTTTTTCTTTTATCCAGGCATTATAAGAGCCCTCTCGATTTTTCCGATGATTTACTGCTCCAGGCGCAAAGCGCCTACAACAATTTGGAGGACGTATTCGTAAAAACGGTCTATGTCCTCGGCGGCAACCGGAAAGGAGGTCACATCCTGGAAGAATGGCAGGCGAAATTCATGAACGCGCTCGCGGAAGATATTAATTCAGAAAAAGCGATCTCGATATTGTTTGAGCTGCATAACTTAATGATTGCCGCAATCAAAGACCATAAAACAGATTGGCTGAAAGACGCTTTAAAGACCATGGCTTATTTATTTGACGATTTACTAGGCATTCAATTGTCGAGCAGCTTAACTCCGCTATCTATCCAAAAGTTTAAAGGTGACCTGGCGAGACGCGATGAATTTAGAAAGCAAAAAGCTTGGCAAAGCGCCGATCAAGTCCGAAATGAATTTGAAAGATTGGGTTACGTTATCGAAGACACCGCCCTCGGGCCCATCCTGAAACCTAAGCGCTGATCTATCATGTGGGAATGGTTTTGCGGCCGCCAGATTGTGCACGAGCTCCTCGAGACCGGCTGCTCCGTCAAAAAGCTTGTGATGGCCGTAGATACTTCCGGAGACTCCATTCAGGAATTACTGGCGCTGGCGTCTTCTAAAGGTTTGCATTTTGAGCGTGTGCCAAAAAGGGTCATTGATTCTTTGGTAAAAGGGAATCATCAGGGCGTTGCGGTCCAAGCCGAGTTGCCCGATCCACTCGAGTTTAAAGATTTCATTGCGCGCCTTCCCGAAAAGCCCCAATCGTTTATTTGTCTCTTGGATGAAGTGCAGGACCCGCAAAACCTTGGCGCGATATTGCGCAGCGCTGCGGCGTTCGGCTGCCTGGGCGTCGTGATCCCCAAGTGGCGCCAGGCGGGAATGACGCAGGCGGTAATGCGCGCCTCCAGCGGCGCCGCGGCGAACGTTCCGCTGGTCGAAATCGCGAACCTCGGCGTTGCGATCGAACGCCTCAAGGAGAAGGGATTTTGGATTTATGGGGCGTCGGTGGAAGACGGTAAGGGTCTTCAGGGCGAACCTCTACGGTTCCCTATGGCGATTGTGCTCGGCAACGAGCATCGCGGGATTAAACCTGTTTTAAAGAAAAGCTGCGACGCTCTTCTTTCAATTTCTCAGACGCAGGGCGTACAGTCTCTAAACGTTTCATGCGCGGCTTCGATTTTCTTCTATGAAATCTTTAAGCAGTTGAACAGAAAATAATGTCAAATAACATCTCAATCTGGACTTCATTAATCGCGGGCGTTGCGTCGTTTTTATCGCCCTGCGTGCTGCCTCTGGTTCCCGGTTACATGTCGTTCGTGTCCGGGCTCTCGTTAGACGAACTTTCGAAAGGCGCAGATCAAAAAGCGGTGCTGCGCAAAACTCTTGCCGGCGCGCTGTTATTTGTTTTGGGGTTTTCAATCGTATTTACCTTGATGGGCGCCTCCGCCAGCGCGATCGGGCGAATCCTTTTGCGCTACCTTCCCCTCATCAATAAAATCGCGGGCGCCTTGATTGTCTTGTTCGGTCTTCACACCATGGGCGTTTTAAAAATTCCCTGGCTCTATTATGAAAGAAGGTTCCATTCGGCGGGCGTCGCGTCGTGGTTTAGTCCGCTCATCATGGGGTTTGCTTTCGCGTTTGGCTGGACTCCCTGCATCGGCCCAATCCTAGCGGGGATTTTGGCGCTGGCCGCGACGCAGGAAACTGTTTTTCAAGGCACCCTTCTTTTGTTCATTTATTCGATGGGCTTGGGAATCCCGTTTCTTTTGACCGCGCTCGGCTTGCAGTATTTCCTCCGATTTTTTAATCGATATAAAAAATTCATCCGCTGGGGAGAAATATTTTCAGGTTTTTTACTCGTCTTCGTCGGCATCTTAATTTTCACCAACAAGCTAACTCTTTTAATCCGCTTTTTGCCGGAATCGTTGTTTAAATTTTCGATTTAGGAGATCGCTATGAAAAAAACGGGCGTTTTAATATTAGTCACGGGGCTCTTGGCTGCGAGCGTCTATATTATGAGAAATAAAAAAGCGGGCAATAGAAATTTAGAACCCCAAACCTCGTCGATGATGAAGGTGGGTCCAAGCGGGCTCGGACAAGCTCCCGACTTCTCATTAACGGATTTAGACGAAAAAAATGTAAAGCTTTTGGATTTGCGCGGGAAGGTCGTCGTCCTTAATTTTTGGGCCACCTGGTGTCCGCCCTGCCGCGAAGAAATTCCAGACCTCATTCAATTGCACAATAAATACGCGCAGCAGGGGCTCATCGTGCTGGGCGTTTCCTTGGATGAAGAGGGCGTAGAGGGAGTTAAATCTTTCGCGAAAAAAAATAACATAAGCTATCCGATCGTGATGGGAAACCAGACTCTGGCTGGCGCCTACGGCGGAATCCGCGCGATCCCTGCCACTTTCATTATTAACCGCGAAGGTAAAATAATTGAAAAAATAGTCGGAGGCCGGGGACTAAAGGAATTTGAGGAATCGGTGAAGCCCGCGCTGTGAACGATACCGTATTACAGAAGTCTAACCGCCTGATCAACGAGAAAAGTCCATATCTGCTCCAGCACGCTCATAACCCGGTGGAGTGGTATCCGTGGGGCGAGGAAGCGTTTGAGCGCGCCCGAAAGGAAAATAAGCCGATTCTGCTCTCCATCGGCTACTCAACCTGCCATTGGTGTCATGTAATGGAAAAGGAGTCGTTCTCCAACCCCGAAATTGCGGCGATGATGAACGAGCGACTGATCAGCATTAAAATAGATCGCGAAGAAAGGCCGGATATCGATAAGGTCTACATGACGGCGGTTACCGCGATGACCGGATCGGGCGGCTGGCCGCTGAACGTGTTTTTAACCCCGGACCTCAAGCCATTTTTCGGCGGAACTTATTTTCCTCCGGGGGATCGGTGGGGAAGGTCGGGCTGGACGAATTTAGTTCAGCGCATTTCCGAAACTTGGGCAAACCCTGAAGGTTATCGAAAATTGATCGAGTCCGCTGAGGGGCTTTCTCAGCACTTACAGGAATATCTTAATAATTCGGCTCAGGGCGAAGACCTTGAGACTAACTTGGCGGATGAGGCGTTCCGCTCATTAGAACTCGTGCACGATCCCGACCATGGCGGTTTCGGCGGCGCGCCAAAATTTCCGATGCCCGTATATCATAATTTCCTTCAAACTTATTACGCTCGAAATAAGGGATCTAGCAACGGTAAAAAAGCGCTGCAAATATCGTTGCTGACACTTCGCAGCATGGCCCAGGGCGGCATTTACGATCAAATTGGCGGGGGTTTCCATCGCTACTCAACTGATGCGGAGTGGCGCATCCCGCACTTCGAAAAAATGCTTTACGATAACGCGCAGCTTGCGGTGAACTACCTGAACGCTTACGCGATTAGCCGCGATACGCTTTTCGAGCGAACCGCTCGGCAGACCCTGGACTATCTCTTGCGCGACATGACTCACCCGAAAGGCGGATTCTATTCCGCCGAGGATGCGGACAGCCTGCCTCCCGAACTGGCCAGGAAAGCGCCGGACCAGACTTATGAGCACAAGTCCGAAGGCGCTTTCTATCTTTGGGGTTATCAGGAGATATTTGACGCTTTGGGAAAGGAATCAGGAGAAATATTTTCCTATCGTTATGGCGTGGGTGAAAAAGGCAACGCGAAGGAAGATCCGCTGGGCGAGTTTACAAACAAGAATATTTTTTATGTTGCTCATTCCGTTCAAGAAGCCGCCGATAAATTATCGAAAACGGCCGCCCAAATTGAATCGAGTCTGGACGATTCGAGGAACGAAATTTTTCAATTACGGTCGTTGCGTCCGCGTCCGCAACTAGATGATAAAATTTTAACTTCATGGAATGGCTTGGCGATCTCAGCTTTCGCGAAGGCCTATCAGATTTTGGCCGATGAAAAATATTTAAGTGCCGCTCAGTCTGCTGCGCGATTCGTTTGGGCGGAGATTTACGATTCGGCCAATCGCCAGCTGTTTCGGCGATGGAGGGACAATGATCGGAAGGTGAAAGCTGTTTCTGACGACTATGCTTTTATGGCGCAGGGATTTCTGGACCTCTACGAGGCGGATTTTAACGCCGAGTGGCTCATGTCAGCTGTTCAGTTGACTGAAGATTTGAATCGCCGTTTCTTCGACGCTGAAAGGGGCGGGTTCTTCATGACCGAAGCTGGGCATGATCCTAATTTGCTTGTTCGATCGAAAGAGGATTATGATAACGTCGAGCCGTCAGCGAGCTCCATTGCCTGCATGAACCTGTTAAGGCTTGCACAAATGACCGGACGAGAAGATTTTTCCAAAACGGCGGAACAGACGCTCAAATATTTTTCGCGCACCATGAAAGAGCAGCCTCGCGCCATGCCGCAGATGATCGTGGCGCTGGATTTTTGGATGAACAAACCATACCAAATAATTATTTTGGGGAATAAGAACGCATCTGACACTAACGCGCTCCTAAGGGAAATTCGCTCTCGATGGATCCCAAATAAAATTCTGCTCTTGATCGACAGTCAAAAAACTCAAGAATTGCTCTCAAAGTCATTTCCATTTTTAGCAGAGCTAAAACGCCACCAGGGTAAAGCAACGGCCTATATCTGCGTGAATCAGGCTTGCCAACTGCCGATCACCGACGCCGCGGGCGTTGCCGGAATATTAGGTAATTTATTATGAGGAGAAAATTACTGGACATATTATTGTGTCCGGCTTGTCTGAGTCCTCTGGAGCTTTCAGCGTTGCTGGAGAAAAGCAATCAAATTGAGGACGGGCTTTTGAAATGTTCACAGTGCGCGGCGCAGTATCCTATCGTGGAGGGGATCCCTCGGTTCGTTCCGAACGCTCTATCGCTTCATCCTCAATTCGTCAAAAAATATCCACAAGCGCTGGGAAACGTTACGGAAGGAGATTTCAAAAAAATTCATGGCTCCACGCAGGAGCGTTTTAGCTACGAGTGGATGCGATATCCGGGTTCGCTCCCTGAAGATCGCCCAGTTTT
>JANLTE010000245.1:0-3627 GCA_031362785.1 Elusimicrobiota bacterium | reverse complement strand
TGAGCGACCATGGCTTCGGCCACCGCGCTTCCGGTCGCGCAGCTCCAGGAGCTCACTCCGCGTTCAAAGCGGTAAGACGATTCCGATCCTAAGTTCAGTTTCTTCCTCCCCGCTCGCACGATCTGCGTGCTGAAGATAGCGCTTTCAATTAAAATATTTTTGGTAGAGGCTGAGACTGCGGTATCTTCCCCGCCCATGATGCCCGTGATCGCCACCGGCTTCCGAGCATCGGCGACGACTAAAATTCCCGGATCAAGAGTGTAAGTTTTTCCGTCGAGCGCCAGCAGTTTTTCGCCCAGTTGCGCGCGGCGCACGATGATTTTGCCGCCTTCGAGTTTGTCGGCGTCGAACGCGTGGAGCGGCTGGCCGACTTCGAGCAGGACCCAATTGGTGATGTCCACGATGTTGTTGATGGGGCGGATGCCGCAGCGGATGAGGCGCGCCTGGAGTCCGAGTGGCGAGGGAGCAACGTTCACGCCTTCGAGTTTTCGCGCGATGTAGCGCGAACAGTCCGCGTGCTGAATTTCAACGGGATAAAACGCGAGCGAGTGGTGGTCTGAACCAATGGGGATGCTGATGAGCGGCGACTTAATGTTTAATCGGACCGCGAGTTCCCGCGCGATGCCGATTTGCGAAAGAGCATCGGGCCGGTTGGGCGTCAACGAAACGTCTAAAATGGTGTCTTCGAGTTTGACCACTTCCCCTACGGATTGGCCGACCGAAACCGATTCGGGAAGTTCCCAGAGTCCCGCCTGCCCATCTCCCACTCCCAGCTCGCGCGCGGAGCAAAGCATTCCGGGCGATTTAATTCCGCGGATGGGCGCTTCCTTAATGTTGGTGCCGTCGGCTAAAACCGCGCCGATCTTCGCCCAAAAAACTTTCTGCCCCACTTCGAGGTTCGGAGCGCCGCAAACCACCGTGGTCGGAGTCGTGCCGTCCGTCACCTTTGCTAGGCGCAGTTTGTCCGCGTCGGGATGTTTGTTCACTTCTAAAATTACAGCGACCACGATACCGGTCGGCTGTTTGTAATGTTGAACGGATTCCACTTCGAACCCGAGGCTCGCGAGTATGCCGGCGATCTCGGCGGGTGAAGCGTCGATCTTCGAGCCTAAAAGTTCTTCAACCCATGCCAATGAAATTTTCATAGTTAGAACTGCGAGAGGAAGTCGAGATGATTTTCAAAAAATAGTCGCATATCGGAAATGCCGTAGCGGATCATAGCGATGCGCTCGATGCCCATGCCGAACGCAAACCCGGTGAACTCTTCGGGATCGTACCCGACCGCTTTGAAAACATTGGGATGCACCATGCCGGCGCCCAGCATCTCGAGCCAGCCCGAACCTTTGCAGACGGGGCAGGCCGCGTTTTTTCCGCTACAGATCGTGCAGGAGATGTGCATCTCGGCGCCCGGTTCGACGAACGGGAAGAACGAGGGCTGAAGTCGCGTTTTAACTTCGTCGCCAAAAAACCGCTTCACGAAAAGCTCAAGCGTCCCTTTTAAATCGGCGAAGGATATATCCTTGCCCACCACGAGCCCTTCGATTTGATGGAACACCGAGGAATGCGTGGCGTCAATCGCTTCATGCCGGTAAACCTTTCCAGGAGCGATTAATCGAACTGGAAACCGGCCCTGTTCCTTGTGCTTCAGCAGTTCCCTGATCTGAACGGGCGAGGTGTGGGTCCTTAACAAAAATTTTGAACCGGGACTTCGCTTCATAGGGTCTAAATTGAGCATCGTTTGTCCAAGTTCGCGCTTGGAGGATAAGTCCACATAAAAAGTATCGTGCATGTCTTTAGCGGGATGGTCTTCGGGAATGTTGAGCTTATCAAAATTATTTTCTTCGCTTTCAATTTCAGGGCCCTCGGCAACTGAGAATCCCATTGCCGCGAAAATGCGGGTAACCTCGTCCAAAACTTGATGCACCGGATGCAAATGCCCCGGCGAAAAGGGATACGGCGGAAGCGACCCGTCGATCCCCTGCTTTCCGATGGCATCGGTCAGGGTTTTCTCTTCGGTTTCGAGTTTTTTGGCAAGTAGCAGTCCCTGGATTTTGTTCTTAAGGATATTCACGTCTTTGCCATACTTCTGCTTTTCTTCGGCGGGGAGGTTTTTGATGTTTTCAAGGAGAGCGTTAAAAATGCCTTTGCGGCCTAAATATTCGCGCTGTAAAGCGTCGATCTGGTCGGTCGTTGAGGTTCCTGCGATCTCTCGGTTGAATTTTGATTCGAGGTCCGAGAGCGACGCGGACATTTAGAAGGAGAAGGTATGACCGATTAGGCTTTTGCCAAACCCAGGGCGGATTTGGATTGCTGAACGATTTGCTCAAACACTGGAGT
Organism: Elusimicrobiota bacterium; assembly: GCA_031362785.1. GTDB lineage: Bacteria > Elusimicrobiota > Elusimicrobia > 2-02-FULL-39-32 > 2-02-FULL-39-32 > JANLTE01. Next base: position 1,290 of record JANLTE010000245.1, on the reverse strand, counting down.
GTCGCTGATCGCGAGGTCGGCCAGCATTTTCCGGTTCAGAAGGATGTTGGACTTCTTGAGGCCGGACACGAACTGTGAGTAGGACATCCCCAACGGCCGCGTGGCAGCGTTGATGCGGGTAATCCAAAGTTGCCGGATTTCTCCTTTAAAATCTTTGCGGTCGCGATAAGCGTAGCGGAGCGATTTTTCCACCTGCTGAAGCGCCTGCCGCCAGCGGTTGTTGCGATTGGAATAATATCCTTTCGAAATCTTGAAAAGTTTTTTCTTTCTCTGTCTGGTATATACGCCGCTTTTAATTCTCATGGTCTTTTCCCGTTTTTATTTGATATTAATAAGGATAAGGAAGCAATTTCTTGAGCACCTTGGTTGCTGCCCCTGATTCCGAAAGATACGCTTGTTTCTTCAAGTAACGGCCCCGTTTGGACGACATTCCGGAAAGCAAATGTCTGGCGCCGCCCCGTTTGTACTTCACTCTGCCGGTGGCTGAAAATCGAAATCTTTTTTTTGCGCCGCTGTGGTTCTTAAGTTTTGGCACTTTATCTTGTTCCTTTTAATTAAGGTGAAGTAACCGCGTCAAATGCTTATCAATTTCTTTCAAGGTTTTTGACGCTGGCATTTTCTCTTACTTCTTTGGTGCGAGTAAAATTGAAAGTCTATTGCCTTCGAGATGCGATTCCTGTTCAACGACACACTTGGAATCGAGCGTTTCCTTCACTTTGTTCAAGAGGGCCAGCCCTAAGTCGCGGTGCTCCATTTCTCTTCCTCTGAAAACGACCGTCACCCGGACTTTGCACTTCTCATCGATCCAACCCTTTGAATGTTCCAGTTTGATTCCTAAATCGTGTTCCGAAATGCGCGGGTGGAGCCTGATCTCTTTTACGATCCCTGACTTTTGGTGCTTGCGGGATTCTTTAATGCGCTTCTCACGCTCATACCGAAACTTCGAAAAATCGGCGATCTTTACGACAGGAGGATTTGCTCCGGGCGCGATCTCCAAGAGATCTTTGCCTCGCGCCTGAGCCAAACTCATGGCCTCAAAAATGGGTCTGATTCCCATCTGGCTCCCATCTTCATCGATCAGTCGAACTTCCCTTGCTCGGATTTGTTCGTTGACTCGCGGTTCCTGCGGCCTACTGATGAGAGACTACCTCTAAATGTGCGATGCTTATTAAATCCTCCTGAAGGTTATGTGCGTATAAAAAAGTCCGAGTATTATATTGATTTAAAACTGGGAAGTCAATTCCCTCAGAGCGATTTCCTTGCCGGCCGTCTCTAGAAATTTGTCGATCG
>JANLTE010000237.1:0-1758 GCA_031362785.1 Elusimicrobiota bacterium | reverse complement strand
GCGCAGTCAAGCTCGAAGTCTGCTTTCAAACGCGGAGAAATTTGTTGAGTTTTCATTTAAAGATACCGGTATGGGTATCGCTCCTGAACATGTAAAGCACTTGTTCGACCCATTCTTCACCACAAAGGAGCCCGGAAAGGGGACGGGGTTGGGCTTGAGCATTTCGTTCGGTATCGTGCAGCAACATCAGGGATTCATCGAAGTTGAATCGCCAGGCGTCAATGAGGGCGCCACCTTTAAGATCTTAATTCCCGCCGCTTGAACATCCCCAAAACTCCTGTTAAACTTCGGTTAAGGAGTTCTCTTCCTTAATAATGGATCAACACTACCTCCAAAAACAGCTCGATCTACTCTGGACCAAGGTCAAAGGTAAAGTCGACCACCCTGACCAGGGGGATTTCATATCCGCTTTCGAGCAGGCGCAGGCCGAAATTCAGGCCGAAGCCATACAAAATCTAAAAAACCGGTTTGATAAAGAAAGAATATACTGGGAAAATCTTCTGGCGTCCAAAGAGGAGGCTCTCGTCCACCTTCAATTGGAGTTGGAAGAAGCGATCAGAAAAAACCAGGAACATAAAAATAAAATCATTCAACTTCAGGAATCGGAAGGGGGTTGGCTTGAACAGTCCTTCGCGACCATCGAACTGCAGAAGAAGTCACTGAACTCCAGGATCGAACATTTGGAAGCTGAGCTTGAAAACGCCCGGAAAGAATTTCTAAATCTTAAATTTCGGTTGGAAGAGGAGAGCGAAGACCAGCGCAGAGCGCTTGGGCTTTGGAAAGAAAAAGAAAATCAGTGGAGCCAAACGCGGGACGCCCTTGAGTCTGACATCAACCAGCTTAAAGATCAGTTAAATCAAATTAAAGAAGCTCATCTCGATGAAATTTTAAATCTAAATAGAACCGTACAGAGCGTCGAAAAAAGCAAAAAAGATCAAGCCGAGCTGAATCAGTCCGAGAAAAAGGGGATGGAAAATCTATTGGCGGAGAAGGCGGCTCAAGCTGAAAAATTAACGGAGGAATTGAATTCAACCAAGCTCGAACTTGACTCGGACCGTGAGGGGCACAGGCTGGCCTCTGTGGAGCGGGAGCGCAGAACAGTCCAGGATGAAGAGGATCGAAAGCGAATCGTGGAGCAACTCTTAACGCGAGAGAAAAAAATTAAAGAGCTTCAGGATTCCCTGGAGAATCTAATGAAGGAACAGGAAGCTCAAAAGGAATTACTGCGGCGCCGCGAGGAAACCATTAAGGTTCAAGAGGAGCTTTTGAGCAGGAGGAGGGAAGATTGGGTGGAATCCGTTAAAGGCCAGGCTAGCCAGCAGTTAAATTTATCTGGCAAGGTGATTGATCTGTTGAACAAGCTGGAAGGAAAAACCGTGGCGGGTGAAGGGTTTCCTGGAATCGTCCCGGCTCTGCCGGCGTCGTACCTCGCGCAGACCAGGTCTCAATCCTCCGCGGTTCAGGCCGGTTTTTGGGCGCGATGGGCTGCCTATACCGTTGGCGAAAAACTAATCATGGTATCTGTCGGTCTGGCCATTTTGCTAACGATGGGCGGCGGGGTTTTGTTTATGGGGAGCGAGGGCCGGAAAGCCGCGACGGCTCAAAAATATTTAATGCGAGGGAACGAACTTTATACGAACGGCGCGCTAGACGAATCCCTCAAACTCCTTGAGAAGGCCTTCAAACTCGATCCTGAAAACTCCATCATTAAAAACTCCTATACGCTCGTTTTAGGCGAACTCGCGAACAGGTATTTCT
>JANLTE010000201.1:0-5112 GCA_031362785.1 Elusimicrobiota bacterium | reverse complement strand
CTTGTCCGTCTCGTACTCCACGTGGCTTACCGCCACGGTCAAAATCTTGGACGCATCGCGTACCACTCCGCCTTTGGCGATGTCCGCGTAAGCCATCGCCTTCGACTTCCCCTGCTTCGATAACACATGTGTCAGCGCAGCTGTCAACGTCGTCTTGCCGTGGTCCACGTGTCCAATGGTTCCCACGTTTACGTGCGGCTTATTTCTTTCAAATTTCGCTTTTGACATTATAAACTTACCTCCTGACTTCGTATCAAGGAAAATAAAACCGGCAGATTCATGAAAGGGTTTGTCCTCGAAAAAGATGACCTGGTGAGGAAATAAAGGCGCTCCAATACCCTACCGGAGGGGCATATCCTATCAAAATATAAAACGAATTTCAACAGCCTTTTAGTTTGAAGCCGGGTTAATCTTCTGGAGAGCGTCGTCCGCGAGAACAGTGCTTCTATAAGGAAGATCTTTCTTCTTTGAAAATTTCTCGAGCAGGGGAGCGGCCTGCGGAAGTTTGAGGCTCCCGAGCGCCGTTACCGCGGCGTGCTTAATTCGAACAAACTTATCTTCCGTTAAAGCATAGAGGTCGTCCAAAAATTTTGGGTCGTGCTTGGCTTGCCTCGTAATAGCCTGGAGCGCCGCGGCTCTCGATGATGGATTGTGGCCGTACCGGACGAATTTCCTCATAAGATCCTGAGACTCTCTGCTCGGCACTTGCGTTAAAGCGCTAACGCCTGCGGCCTGGATCGTTTCGTTCCACGACGGGGTGTTCAGGGCTTTTTTAATCCAGGTCATCAGGTCGGGCTCGCGGAATCGGCTTAAACTCCGGATCGCCTCCGAACGCACGAAATAGCTTTTGTCGGTCAAGAAAATTCGCTTCAGTTGCGCGGACACGGAAGGGTCATAAAATCCCCCCAGGGCTTCCACCACCCCGCGACGAACCTTGGGATGTTTGACGCTCAACGACCGAATAAGAAAATCTTTGGCTTCTTTCAAATGGATTTTCCCGATACTCAGCGCGATTTCCTTCGCCGTGCCCCAGAACTTTTCCTTATTGAAAGCCTTTGTTAGAAGCGCGAGAGAATTTAAGTTGACCACTTTGGCCACTTCATGCGCCGCCAAAAACCGGCCGACGCAATGGGTATCGGTTTGAAGCTGATAGGCCCACATCTTATACGGTTTGTAGATTTTGGCGGTTTTAAGCACTTGGTGCTTAGGATCGAACCGGAAGTCGCGCGGCTCCTGCGAAAATTTATATTTAAACTCGTGTTTTTTATTTTCAAGCGTAACGGGGTATTTCTTTACGCCTTTATTCGTTAAAAACTCAAGCTCCACCGGCACGGATGAAAACGAGCTCTTGCCATCGGTTTTTTGCGTCACGCGCACGGCCGCGCTTTTCGTTTTCTCATCCCACCAATAGTGCACGGCGAAATCGGGGTGGCCTGAGTTATAGATCCATTGATCAAAAAATTTACGCAGGTTCTTTCCGGTGGCAGTGTAAATGGCGTTGATTAAATCGTTCGTTTCAACCGCCTGGCTGTGATGGGTGCTGACATAGGTGTTGATCGATTTCCAAAAAAGATCGTCGCCCAAATAGCTCCGCAGGGTGTGGAGCACGAGCGAACCCTTTTCGTAAAGGTGGCGGTCGAAGAGGTCTTCGGGCTTGCGGTAAACGTTTGTCACGATCGAGCGGCGGTAAACGTTTTTATCCTCATCCAAATACTGATGAAGTTTGTCGTTCATTTCGTATTGAAATTCATCTTTGCCCAAATCGTGCTCGGTGAAGAGCGCCTCGAAATAAGTCGCGAAGCTCTCGTTCAGCCAGGCGTGGCTCCATTCTTTACAGGTGAGCAAATCGCCGAACCACTGGTGAGCCAGCTCGTGAGACACGAGCCAATCCGCGGTGAACTCAGGGTGGGCCTTGGCATCCATCAGCACGCGGTCCGTTTGGGTGGTCGCCGTCGTGTGCTCCATTCCGCCCATCACAAAATCCGCGACCGCGATCTGCGAATATTTTTCGTAAGGGTAGCGCACGCCGATTTTTTCCGAGAAAAATTGGACCATCTTTGGAGTTTTGCCGAACGCGCGCTTAATTTCGTCTTCGCGGCCGGGCTCGCAGTAATACTGAATGGGAATGCCATCCCACTCATCCTTGATTTCGGAAAACTTTCCGGCGACGAGCGTAATTAAATAAGTGGAGTGAGGGATGGCCTGTTTCCAATGATAGATCTTGGTCTTCTTCGCGCGGTTTTCGCGGACCTCTAGCAACGCTCCGTTTGAAAGCGCGAAGAAATCGTCCGGCACGGTCGCGATCATTTCAGTCGTGGCCTTATCATGCGGCGCGTCAAAACAGGGGAACCAGTAGCGCGACTCTTCCGCCTCGCCGTGCGTCCAGATCTGCAGCGGCTTCTTCGGATAAAATTTATCGGGGCCGATGAAGTAAACGCCCGCGAAAGGGTTCGTAAGCCGATACTCCACGCAGACGCTCGTTTGATCGCCTTCGCTTAACGGCTTGGGCAGCTTTACCGTGATCTTTTCTTTTTTGTACGCGTGGATCAGGCGAGTCCCGTCCGCGAGTTTAACCGAAAATATTTTCATGTTGAGCGCGTCGAACTGAATTTCCCGCGCGCCCTCCACGATGGCTTTAAAAGTGGTGGTGCACTTCCCGTTCACAATCTTTTTGGGGATATCGAAGGAAATTTCGAGGAGGATGTGTTCCGTGTCGAAGCTGTGGTCGGGGTTGTACGAGGCCTTGCTGCCGGGCTTGGCGAACTTGCCGCTCATGGCGGCGCCGACGTCCGCGGAGCCAAAAGTCCGTCGATGCGCACAGCAAAATTCGTCGCGAAATTCACGATTCATTTTATTCTTATTCCTTCGAATTAAAGTAAAAATATCCGGCCAAAATACTTATGAATTTTTTGAAGGTTTTTTGGTCTAGCATTGAGCGGAATTATAGCAAAAATATAGAAAATAGGGACGGCGACCAATTTTTCGAGTGACTGATGAAGAATACCTATCATTTTTAAACTTGATATAATGGTGCGGTCATGGGCGAAAAAACGATCGGGGTCATTGTCGCAACTCTTTGGGAAGCCAATCCGTTGATCCGCGCGTTGAACTTAACGAACACTGAACCCAACCGTTACGAAAAGCAATTCCAAAATTTAAACGTGATCCTGGCGATTTCAGGGATCGGGCAGCAGTCCGCACGGCACATGGCCCTGATGCTCGCGCACCGCGATCTTTCCTTACTAGTATCGTGCGGCTATGGCGGCGCGCTTCAACCGGGGATCCGAGCGGGAGACTTGGCGGTAGACTCGAGCCGCAGCGACGCCAGCTGGGTTCAGTTTATCAAGCTGCTGGCGGAAAAACAAAGCTTGAAGCTGTATGAGGGAATTTTTTTGAGCGACGCAAAAGCTCTCGCGACTCGGGAGGAAAAGAGAAGCGCGGGAGCCAAAACCGGCGCATTGCTCGTGGAAATGGAGAGCCAGGCGATTTTTGAGGTTTGTCGGGACAAAAAAATTCCGTTTGGCTCGATTCGCGCGGTCAGCGACCCGGCAGACCAGAATTTACCGCTGGCCGCCATCGCAATCAGCCCCAACGGAAAACTGACGGCGAAATTTTGGAGGGCATTCCTTTCACGGCCGCAGGAGTGGGTTGATATCATCCGGCTATCCCTATCATCTAAAAAAGCCAATCGGTCGCTCCAAAAAATTTTAACCGCGCACTTTCAAGACTGAGGAGGATATTCTGAAAATTTCTAAACTGATTATTTTGACCGTGACGTCTGCGGCTCTATTTGCCGGGTGCGGCGGACTGAAATCGCTGATGAAAAAAGGCGAGGTTCCGGAAAAATCCAAGATGCTGATTTTCCCGTTCGACTGCGATTGCCAGACGGTAGAAATCAGCTCCGCCGTTACCTACGGGTTCATCAGCGGCATGCCTAAAACCATCCTGGTGATGGACTTACAGGGATTTGAAACTTATTTAGCGACTCGATCCATCCGCCTCGAAGAAATCGCTCTCTCGAATAACGCCGCGCCGCGGGTAGAAAACTCAAGCTCCAGCGCCGCGACCATTGACGCGCTCCCGCCCGCCCCCTTCAACTACAGCATCATGATCCGCGACCTCTTTACCAAGCAGGCCGCGCGCAAACAATTCTACAAGGTAACGGGAATCCAGTATATTGCCGTTGGGCGCGCCAAAGAAAAAATTCTAGGTCCTTTGGAGGAGGGGAATTTAAAAACAGCCCAGACGGCTGACGTTAAATTGATGGATGCGGAAACCGGAGAAATTTTGGTGGACGATTCATTCAAACAGGGCCTTTTTGAAATCGTCGCGCCCTCTCGAGTTGGAATAAAGTTGGCCAACAAAGTGATGAATAAAATGAAAGACATCGCCAAGGAACAAAAATTAAAACTGAAAGAAGAAAAAACCCGCGCCAAGCGCCGCCGCGCTCTGACCGACTGACACCATTTACAAAACATAAAAAGTCCCGAAGATCGGCTAGACCTTCGGGACTTTTCGTTATCAACCTTTTCTGACATCGCGCGGTTCATGGGCGATTGGTTCTTTCGAGGGCCATTGGGCCTCTTGTGAGGGAATGGCTTTTGTTCATAATACCTTTGGCGCCGTTGTCCGAATCACGATGTTACATCGTGATGAGTTCGGCGCCCCCCAAAGCAATTCCCGAACGGCCCTTGTGCCCGAGAAAGAAACAATCGCCCAATAACAGGGCGCCGTCACCAATTATTTCTGCGAGTAGTCGCTCTTGCTCTTGGCTTCAAGGACCGCTTGAGCGGCCGCGAGGCGCGCGACAGGAACTCTGTAAGGAGAGCAGGACACGTAGTTCAATCCCGCGCGGTGACAGAACTTGACGCTGGCGGGGTCTCCGCCGTGTTCGCCGCAAATGCCGAGCTTCATATCTTTGCGGGTCTTGCGACCTTCGGTCGCCGCGATCTCGACTAAACGGCCCACGCCTTCTTGATCGAGCGAGAGGAACGGATCTTCTTTCAAGATCTTCTCGGCAAGATATGTCGGGATGAACGAACCTGAGTCGTCACGCGAATAACCAAAGGTCATTTGCGTGAGGTCGTTAGTTCCGAACGAGAAGAACTCGGC
>JANLTE010000135.1:0-4634 GCA_031362785.1 Elusimicrobiota bacterium | reverse complement strand
ACACCTCCATGACCGGTTACCAGGAAATTTTAACCGACCCTTCCTATCAGGGACAAATCGTCGTGATGACCGAACCTCACATCGGAAATGTCGGTGCCAATAAGGGGGACATGGAGTCGCGCAAGGTATTCGCTGAAGGTTTCGTCGCGCGCGAAGCAAGCCAGGTGGCGTCCAACTGGCGCTCCGAAGAAACCCTCCAGCAATTTTTGATTTCCCGTAAAATCCCCGCCATTGACCAGATCGACACGCGCTCCCTAACGAAGCATCTAAGGGATTCCGGAGTCATGCGCGGAGTCTTATCGACCGTTGATTTTGACGTGGACCGGTTGCTGAGTAAAATTCGCGGCTCCCGAGAAATGGAAGGATCCGACCTGGTCAAGGAAGTTACTTGTTCAAAGCCCTATGATTGGGAAGATCCCGAGTGGACGCTTTCCCCCTCGCTCGATAAAAAGAAGGTCCAGCAAAAAGTGATCGTCATGGATTTTGGACTGAAGCAAAACATTTTGCGCTGTTTATCTTCTCGGGGATGCGGCGTTACCGTGGTGCCCGCCAAAACCTCCGCCAAGGAGATTTTAGACCTGAACCCCGATGGGATTATGCTGACCAACGGCCCGGGCGACCCCGCCGCAGTAACCTACGCGATTCAAACCATCCGAGATTTACTGAGACTTCCGCTCGATCAAGGTAAAAAATCAATTCCCCTTTTCGGAATTTGCCTGGGACACCAACTTTTAGGGTTGGCATTGGGCGCAAAGACCTATAAATTAAAATTTGGACATCGAGGCTGCAACCATCCGGTTAAAGATTTAACGACCGGAAAAATTGAGATCACGACCCAAAACCACGGATTTTGCGTGGATTTAGATTCTTTGCCAGCCAAAGACGTTGAAATCACTCATGTGAATTTGAATGACGGCACGCTAGAGGGAATGCGCCACAGGAGACTACCCGCTTTTTCCGTGCAATATCACCCGGAATCTTCCGGCGGGCCGCACGATTCCAGATATTTATTTGACCGGTTTATTTCGCAAATCCAGGAATATCAAAAAAAGAAGAACTGAACATGCCTAAACGCAAAGACATTCAAAAAATTTTAATTATAGGGAGCGGGCCAATCGTCATCGGGCAGGCCTGCGAGTTCGACTATTCGGGAACTCAAGCGGTCAAGGCATTGAGGGCCGAAGGGTATAAAGTCGTTTTGATCAACTCTAATCCCGCAACCATCATGACGGACCCCGAACTGGCGGACGCGACTTATGTGGAACCGTTAACGCCTGAATTCGTGGAGAAAGTCATCGAAAAAGAAAAACCCGACGCCATCCTCCCCACGCTCGGCGGGCAGACCGCTCTCAATTTGGCCGTCGCGCTGTCCGAGAGCGGGGTTTTAAAGAAACATAATGTGGAGTTGATCGGGGCAAAACTCGACGCCATTCAGAAGGCCGAAGATCGAAAACTCTTCAAGCAAACCATGATCGAAGCGGGCCTCGAAGTGCCGAAGTCGGGTATCGCTTACAACATTCAGGAAGCGGAGGAAATTACCAAAGACATCGGGTTTCCCCTCATCATAAGGCCATCGTTCACCCTGGGTGGATCGGGCTCGGCCATCGTCTATACGAAAGATGAGTTTTATGAAAAAGCGATCGCGGCGCTTGAATCGAGTCCCATCGGCGAAGTGCTGATCGAAGAGTCCGTGCTGGGCTGGAAAGAATTTGAGCTCGAAGTGATGCGCGATTGCGCGGATAACTGCGTCATTATTTGTTCCATCGAAAACTTTGATCCCATGGGGGTCCACACCGGCGATTCGATTACGGTCGCGCCCATCCAAACTCTGACCGATAAAGAATACCAGGTGTTGCGCGACCAGTCTTTTAAGTGCATCCGCGCGATCGGGGTCGAAACGGGCGGTTCAAATATCCAGTTCGCCATGGACCCCAAAACAGGGCGCGTGGTGCTGATTGAAATGAACCCCAGGGTGTCTCGCTCGAGCGCGCTCGCCTCCAAAGCGACGGGGTTCCCCATCGCTAAAATCGCGGCAAAACTCGCGGTGGGTTTTCGCCTGGATGAAATTTCGAACGATATCACGCAAAAAACTCCGGCCTGCTTTGAACCCAGCATCGACTATACCGTGGTGAAAGTTCCTCGTTTCGCCTTTGAAAAATTCACCCAAAGCGATCAGACGCTCAACAGCCAGATGAAATCGGTCGGCGAAGTCATGGCGATCGGGCGCACTTTTAAGGAAGCTTTGCAAAAAGCCATGCGCGGGCTTGAAATCGGACGCGACGGTCTGGGCGGTGACGGCAAAAAAATTAAAACTTCGCTCGATTTTAAAATGAAGGATGAAAACAGCCCTGAATACCAGACGGTTCTAAACCAGGTTAAGCAGCGGCTTAAAATCCCCAACTGCGACCGGATTTTCAACATTAAAAACGCCTTACAAATGGGGTACAGCGTTAAGGAGCTGTCAGAATTTACTTCCATCGACCCCTGGTTCATTCAGCAAATCAAAGAAATTTTGGACATCGGTTCTGAAATCCGCTCGGGAAAATTTCCACTTTCAAAAGAGCTGATGAGAAAAGCAAAGCAAAATGGATTTTCAGACCGTCAAATCGCCTATTTCACCGGAAAAAATGAACTTGAAATCCGGAATTCAAGAAAAAAGCTCGGGATCCTTCCAACCTATAAGGTCGTGGACACTTGCGCGGGCGAGTTTCCCGCCCTAACGCCGTACTTTTACTCGACTTACGAGGAAGAAGATGAAGGCGATGTTTCAAATGACGCAAAGATCGTGATTTTGGGCGGCGGGCCCAATCGGATCGGGCAGGGAATAGAATTTGATTACTGCTGCGTGCATGCCGTTATGGCGCTTCATGAAATCGGATATAAAACCATTATGGTCAACTGTAACCCCGAGACCGTTTCGACCGACTACGACATTTCTGACAGGCTCTATTTTGAACCGCTGACTTTCGAGGATGTGATGAATGTCATCGATAAGGAAAAACCGGAAGGCGTGATCGTGCAGTTCGGCGGACAGACGCCGCTCAACTTAACCATCCCCCTCTCTGAAGCGGGCGTCAAGATTCTTGGTACATCCCCCAGCTCCATCGACGCGTCCGAAGACCGGGAGAAGTTTGGAAAAATTTTGAAGGAGCTGAAAATTACGCACCCCGAATACGGCAGCGCCTGCACCGTTCAGGAAGCAAAAAAAGTCGCAGGCGAGATAGGATTTCCACTCATGGTCAGGCCTTCGTATGTTTTGGGCGGACGAAACATGCGCATCGTATACGATGAAAAAATGCTTGAAAGTTACGTCTCAGACGCCATCGAATCCCAATCGAACGGCGTTAAAAAGTCGCGGCTTGAAAGCGATCATCCGATTTTGATCGACCGGTTCTTGAACTCGGCCAAAGAAGTGGATGTCGACGCGCTCTCTGACGGAGAAACGGTCTTTATCGGCGGGATCATGGAGCACATTGAGGAAGCGGGCATCCACTCGGGAGACTCCGCCTGTATGCTACCCCCGCAGACCCTCTCCAAAGAGGAAATTAAAACGATTGAAGAGGTTACGGAAAAACTCGCGATTAAACTGAAAGTGAAGGGCCTTCTCAACATTCAGTTTGCGATCCAGAGTAAAAAAGTTTACATTCTCGAAGTGAACCCGCGCGCTTCGCGAACGACTCCGTTTGTGAGTAAAGCCACCGGTATACCGCTCGCTAAGATAGCCGCTAAAATTCAAGCGGGCCTATCTCTGAAGGATTTGATCAATCAATACCCCAAGATGAAAACCTACGCCGCTGAAGGTCTTCCCTATATCGCGGTCAAAGAAGCGGTTTTACCCTGGACCAAATTTCCGGGAACCGACGTTTTGCTTTCTCCCGAAATGCGCTCCACTGGCGAAGTGATGGGAATCGATGAAAACTTTGGCCTTGCCTTTTACAAGTCACAGATTGGTGCCGGGACGAAAGTGCCCGAATCGGGAGCCATTTTATTTACTCTGAAAGATGGCGATAAAGAGAAAGCTTTGCCGATCGCCAAAGCGCTTGAAGCGAAGGGGTTCAAACTGCTCGCGACCGAAGGCACGCACAAATTTTTTGAATCGCGCGGCCTCACTGTAAAACAAGTGAAAAAAGTCTCGGAAGGCCGACCGCACGTCGTTGATTTCATCAAAAACCAGGAAATTCAGCTCGTGGTCAACACTCCCTCCTCCACACAAACCGCGCAGTCGGACGGATTTGAGGTTCGAGCGGCGGCCATCCGATTTCACATCCCCATGATCACGACCTTGTCGGCTCTTGAAGCATTCAAAGAGAGCATTGAAGCGCTTACAAAATCTAAAACGCCGCTCAAGGTTCAGTCGCTGCAGGATTACTACTCTGAATCGACCGTGCGGCGCCCCTAGATACCCCGAGTGAAAAACCTTTCCTCAAAAACCGAGTTGGCGCTTCTGCACCGCATCGTCAACATTATCTCAAGCACCATCGACCTGTCTTCGCTTCTTCGCCAGATCGCGGAGATGATCACCGATGTTTTAGGCAGCGATTCATGCCTGATTTATCTATATGACGATCGCAACAACTCCTTAATGCTCTCGGGTTCCCATCACCCTCATCCCGGCGCGGTTGGAAAAATTAATC
>JANLTE010000081.1:0-1741 GCA_031362785.1 Elusimicrobiota bacterium | reverse complement strand
GCCAAAGTTTCCATGGCCAGTTCGGTTTCGCCCAAATCGAGCAAAGAACGGGCGGCCCGCACGCGATCGGCCCACTCGCCGTCCTTAATGGTTTCCTCAAAGATCGGCTTCACGTTTTGATCGCCGCACTTGGCGAGCGCTTCCGCCACCCGGACGCGCACATACTGGTTTTCATCGCGGTGTTTCTTCTGTAAATGGGGAATAGAGTTGGAGTCGCCAATCCGCCCCAAGACCTCCGCCGCGCGAGCGCGAACGTTCCAGAGCCGGTCGTTTAAATCTTGGTGCGCGCGTCCAATTTCAGATTTGTCGCCGAGTTTGCCGAGCGCCTCCACCGCAGCCGAGCGCAGCAGATAATTTTTATGGTTGACCAAGGGCTTGAGCACGGAGATCATTTCAGGGTCAATCAGCGCGCCTATCGCCTCCGTCGCGCGAACCTTCACGATGTCGAACTCGTCCTTCAAAAGGTGCTGCAGGGGTTTGAGCGCCCGTTTGTCACCGATGTCGCCGAGCGCCATAGCCGCGCTCCCGCGCACGAAAAAAGATTTATCGGAAAAAGCCTCGACGATATAGCCCCAGGCGAGCGCCGCCAGCGCGGGCGGATAGTCGCCGGTGTTTGAAATCAGCATCTGGTCGTAGGTTTCGGAAGCGACGAGAAATTTCTTCTGCGCAGCCAGGGCTTTTATTTTAATGGGGTAGGCGTGGAGCGCCTGAGGATTTTTTTTGAGAATAGAGTCCGAAAGCTCTATCGCTTTTTCAAACTGCGTTTCTTTCAAAAGTTTCTCAGCCTTCTCGATTTTTTTTCCTTCCGAGCCGAAAGGGTTGAGGTTCAGGTTTAACGAATAAGCAACGGGGGGGTATAACGCGAAATAAATAATTGGAAGATAAAGAAAGAAGCGGCGAGCCCCGAATGTCCGGTGGTTCAACATGGCGGAGTTATTCTACTTTTTTTGCATCCGCCTTGCTAAGCCCTCGGATACTCGAAGGCGGATGAGGGCGCGCATCAGAGCTGCTTTAGCTTTATCGATATCGTCCGGCAACGCCGCTTTGGAAAGGATCTGTTTCGCTCTTTCAATCGCCTGGCGGGCGCGTTCGGCGTCAATTTCCTTGGATAACTCGGCGGTCTCGGCGAACACTTCCACGCGGTCGGGATGGACCTCAGCGAATCCTCCCGATACGGCGAAATGCTCGACATCGTTTCCCTTGCGCATGCGAAGCTCGCCTGGCACGAGCTGAGCTAAAAAATGCGTGTGGCCCGGTAAAACGCCGTACTCGCCGTCATAGGATGGCAGCACCACCGAGTCGACCTCCTCCTTGAGTACGGACCGCTCGGGCGTAATGACTTGGAGTGAAATCGTTTTCATTAGGCCTGCATCTGCTTCGCTTTTTCGGCGGCTTCATCGATGCTGCCCACCATGTAGAACGCCTGTTCGGGCAACGCGTCGTGCTTGCCCTCGACCACTTCGCGGAATCCGCGGATGGTGTCTTTAAGCGGCACGTATTTTCCGGGGATGCCCGTAAATTCCTGAGCCACGAAGAAGGGCTGAGATAGAAACTTCTGGATTTTTCGCGCGCGAGTGACGGTGAGCTTATCTTCTTCCGAGAGCTCGTCGATGCCCAGGATCGCGATGATGTCTTGAAGGTCGCGGTAGCGCTGGAGCACTTTCTGCACGAGGCGCGCCACTTTGTAATGCTCTTCGCCCAGAATTTTCGGATCCAAGATGCGCGAAGTGGAATCGAGCGG
>JANLTE010000080.1:0-2642 GCA_031362785.1 Elusimicrobiota bacterium | reverse complement strand
CCACGAAAATTCTAGTGAAAGAAGGATTTAAAGTTTTACCCTACACGACGGACGATCCCATCCTCGCCAAAAAGCTGGAGGAAGCCGGAGCGGTCGCGGTGATGCCTCTGGCCTCGCCCATCGGTAGCGGGCTTGGAATTTTAAATCCGCTGAACATTCAGCTGGTCATTGAAACCGTGAAAACGGTTCCGGTCATTGTAGATGCGGGAGTCGGGACTGCTTCTGACGCTGCGATCGTGATGGAGCTTGGCGCCGATGGAATTTTAATGAACAGCGCCATCGCGGCCGCGCAAGATCCGGTCAAGATGGCCGAAGCGATGAAACTCGCGGTGGAAGCGGGGCGCATGGCTTATCTCGCGGGGCGCATGCCCAAACGCCAGGCCGAAGCTTCGAGCCCTCAAACGGGGATTATCACGCCCCAACCCGTAGCGTCCTCCGCTGCGAGCGCGCGGTGAACCCGAGCGAATCTTTTTACGCTCTCTTAGCCCAAGTCAAAACCTATCTTCCAGAACCCAACTACGAAATTTTAAAGAAGGCCTACGCCTTCTCGCTCAAATCGCACGAAACGCAGCAGCGCGCAGGGGGAGAACCCTACATCGTCCATCCGCTGGCCGTCACCAAAATCCTCTGCGACCTCCACATGGACGCGCCCACGCTCGCCGCGGGTCTTTTGCACGACGTCGTTGAAGACACCGGCGTCACCGAAGAGCAGATGGAGAAAGAATTCGGGAAGGAAATCACTCACCTCGTTTTGGGCGTTACTAAAATCGAAACCCTCGAATCGCGCACGCCCGAACTTCACTTCAAAGATATTTTCAAGTCAAACCCTGAAATAACGAAGCAAGCCGAAAACTGGCGTAAAATGCTGATCGCGACCGCCCAGGACATCCGCGTGATCATTTTGAAGCTCGCCGACCGCAAACATAACATGGAGACGTTGGAGTTCCTGGACGAATCGAAGCGCAAGCGAATCTCTGAGGAAACTCTGACGCTTTACGCGCCGCTCGCCCAAAGGATTGGGATGTACGAACTCAAAGTCGCGCTCGAGGATTTATCGTTTAAATATCTTGAACCGAAAATCTTTGCGGACATCGATAAAAAAATAAGCGTGATCAAAGTGCGGCGCGAGGAATTTCTTCAGAACGCGCTGCAAAAAATTGAGGACATCTTAAAAGCGCAGGAAATCCCGTTCCGGATTTCGGCCAGGCCAAAAAATATTTACTCCATCTACCGCAAGATGCGCTTGCGCGACAAGCCGTTTGACGAAATTCAGGACCATGCGGGAATCCGGATCATCACTGACACCGTGGAACATTGCTACGCTCTTTTAGGTATCATCCATACCCACTTTAAACCCTTGGATGAGAGTTTCACCGATTTCATCTCCATTCCGAAGTCGAACCTCTATCAATCGCTCCACACAACCATCCATATTTTCGATAATGAAATCATTGAAATCCAGATACGGACCGAAGACATGCACCGCGTCGCAGAATTTGGAGTCGCCGCGCATTGGCGTTACAAGCTGGGGGGAAAAGGAGTCAAGCCGCCGTCTGCCGAAGATCCCATTGACGAGCGGCTCGATTGGATTAAGCAGGTTCTGGATTGGCAAAGCGAAACGAAACACCCTCAGGAATTTTTGGAAGGACTGAAAGTCGAACTGGAGTTCAATCAGGTGTTTGTGTTTACGCCGAACGGGAAAGTCATCAAACTGCCTGCGGGATCAACGCCAGTCGATTTTGCCTTCGCCCTGCATACCGATTTAGGTCGGCAGTGCGTGGGGGCTAAAGTGAATGATAAAATGGTGCGGTTGGATTACGCGCTCAAATCCGGAGATCGTTGCGAGATCCAGACCCGAAAAGGCCAGGAGCCGCACAAAGACTGGCTCGAGTTCGTGAAGACCCCGCGCGCCAAATCCAGAATTCGGAAGTTTTTGAAGGAAAAGGGTTAAACGGCTTTTTGGACTTTGCCGGACTTAATGCAGGTCGTGCAGACATAGATTCGGCGCACGGTACCCGAAAGATTGGCCCGGATTTTCTGGAGGTTCGGCAAAAAGCGCCGATTGGTCGCGCGGTGAGAATGGCTCACGGTTTTACCCGCGGATGGACCTTTTTCGCAAATTCGGCATCGATAGGACATGATTTTGATCTCTTTTCTATTTAAATTTCAGTAAATAATGGAGTAGATTCTATCAACTCTTCCGATGAAAGTCAAATGACATCTGCCAACCCCAACTCCGCTTCCACCGACTTCCAAAACCGGCACGATATGGCGACGCCGATCCGATATCTAAAGGGGGTGGGTCCAAAAATTTCCGACCGTCTTGCTAAAATAGGAATTCAAACGCTCGATGACCTCCTTCATTATTACCCGCGGGACTGGGAAGATCGAAAGCAAATGTGCCTCCTGCGCAACGCCAAGGTCGGCTTTGACATGACGCTGCGTGGAAAAATCGAATCGGTTAGTTTTCAAGAAACGCGGCGCGGGTTCGCCATCGCCGAAGCGATCCTCACAGATTCGAGCGGTGAAATTTCTTGCAAGTGGCTGCGCAAAGCATCGTTCAAGTATGACGTTTTTCAGGGTTTGCGCCGAGAACTCCTGCAGGGGCTTACGCTCATCGCCCACGGAAAAATTAACCTCGA
>JANLTE010000066.1:0-2272 GCA_031362785.1 Elusimicrobiota bacterium | reverse complement strand
TTCTACCGTCCTCCCGCTTACCGCCAGCAAGTTGAGTAAAAAGCACCGCAATTTGTGTGTAAAATTCTTTATTAACAACCTCAATGGAAAAGCGATTTTTGAGAGCCTCAAAATCCTTGACTCTACCTTGTTTAACTAAATATTCTTCGGGTGTGTGAGTTTTTGTATCAGGCCCCAGAAAGAACGAATACCGACGAGGGTTAGAATACTCTTTTTGAATTTTTTTACCTTTTTCCCACTTCAAATCAATCGTAATCAGTGACAAGCGAAAATTAAGCGAGTTATTTGAAACGAGAAGTACCAGAGCCCGTTTTTTTCCATACTGCGCCATCAAGCGAAAAACATCTCGAGATAGGGAGACTCTCGGATCGTTTTCAGATGGATGTTCCGCCTCGTACACGGGCAAGTCAAGGGATGGCACTTCGCCAATCTTAACTACATTTCGAATAAACTGAGGTTGAAACGAAGGTGTGATTGTTTCTTCGGAGTCTGCAAAATCTTCGGGCAACAGGTAGGTTTTTAAAAAGGAAATGTATCTTGCGCGATCGTAAGGCTGGGTAAAGTCCATGATCAAATCAATTGTTCAGATAAAATAAGAGACTCCCTGCCTTCGTCAACCTGCTTTTCCCTTTCAATAACACTGACTAAATATCTGTGAGGGACTTCATGTTCTAATTCTTTGATATCTCCATCTAAATTTTTAAGATCAATACCCCGAATCAGTCTGGCATATCTATCGGGAAGCGCGTCTAGTTCTTTAAGCACATATAGGAGATCGTCAAAATAATCTTTTTTTCCGGGTAGCGCCGCTTTCAACGCTTCAACTTTGCTTATGGCGTCGGTCTTGCCGCGGTCTATGGCAACTTCCTTTTTCTTCGAGAAAAGGTGTTGTGTGACATAATCATAAATTTCATCAAAGTCCTTCGTGGTCTTTTCTGAATTTTCCGATATCGTTGACTCAAACAATCGAAAAGCGTCTGAAGCGCCAATGGTGAGACTTTCCCCTTTTTTTGGTCCGTATTTGAAGGTGTATTCACCGCCCTTTTTCCCAAATATGATAACTCCTGAACGCTCTTTTTTAACGGTGCGTCTAATTCTGGAACGTTTGGGAAGAATTAAAGCCTGCTCTATAATGCCGGGCTCTTTCGTCCGTAAGTTCTTGATGAAATTCTCGTACTTAACTTCAGGGGACAATTCTTCCTGAATTTTCAAAGCATCCTGAATCTGCTTGGCAAAGTAGGATTCAAGTTCCTCATCTTTTGTTAATACCTTTGTGTCTTCACCAAACAAGGCATGGATCATCGCTATTTTAAGAGTCGAAACCTGTTTAATATGAGTCTCTTTTTCTCCTATCGCGGTTGGAAAGAAATTGAAGATATGAAGTTCGTCAAAAACCTTTTTGTTAATGCGGTTAATGCGCCCAACGCGCTGGATGACTCTTGTTGGATTATAGGGAATGTCGTAATTGAAAATTGCGCCCGCCCTGTGAAGGTTGAAGCCTTCCGAAATTGCGTCAGTTGCGATCAATACATCGTAATCGTTCTTTTGATTCTTAAACCCTGCGTCAAAATTTTCCCTAATGACCCGCTTATTGGATTCGCTGGCGTCTTTGCCCGTATATTTGAATACCCGAAGACGATCTTTTAGAACCTTGTACACATAGTTTGCAGTATCAGCAAATTCCGTAAACACAACAATTTTTCTATTGGGTTCTGATTTGATCTTCCTTTCAATGATTTCTATAAAATAAGAGAGTTTAGGGTCCGCAGGAAAGCCTTTGCCAAACCACTTTTTGCGTATTCCTTTGAGGATTTTGATGTCCTTCTCAACATCCACAATAAAGGATTTTAGAATTTCCTTTTTATCAATAAGCCAGAGGCCCTTCTCAATATGTTCTCGCAGCTCCTTTTCGAGAAGAACGTCTTTAAGCTCCTCGTCCATATCTTCTCCAACGGATTCAAGCAAAGAATCCACATTGGGCAAAGTGCCCTTTTTATAAATGGGCACCTTACCAAGCTTGTCGTGCCAGTTTTGGATCTTCTCAGAATGATTGATCATGGAATCTAGGGTGATTTGGAAAGCGGATATGGAGCTTTCAAAACGTCGCACCAAGAGCCGTTTCATGAATTTTGCCAGATTGACCTGAGTTTGCTTCAATAGATTTTCATCAACACCCATCTCCTTTGCAATGCGCTCTCTATATTTCTCAAAATCCTTAATATAACTCGTTGGCTTATAGCGCGCTCCAATAAAACCTTTTTTTTCATCTTCA
>JANLTE010000045.1:0-2832 GCA_031362785.1 Elusimicrobiota bacterium | reverse complement strand
CCGTTCCAACCAGGACACCTGCATTAACTTTAAGCCCATCGTAAATGTGGGCGATAAAATGAAGAAGGGTGAACCCTTGGCCGATGGTCCGAGCACAAACGAGGGGCAGATCGCTCTTGGGAAAAACATCCTGGTCGCGTTCATGCCTTGGGAGGGGTACAATTTCGAAGACGCAATCTTGATGAACGATCGGCTCGTGATAGACGATGTGTTCACTTCGATTCATATTACAGAATTTAAAATTGAAGCGCGCGACACGAAACTGGGACCTGAGGAAATTACTCGGGACATCCCAAATGTCGGAGCGGACGCTTTAACTCAGCTTGATGAGCGCGGGATAATTCGTCTTGGCGCCGAGGTTGGGCCCGGTGACATTCTTGTCGGAAAAGTGACCCCGAAAGGCGAGCAGCAAGTTTCACCGGAAGAGAAGTTGCTCAAAGTTATTTTTGGAAAGAAATCTGAAGAAGTGGGTGATGCCTCGCTTCGCGTTCCGCCTGGCGTTACGGGTAAGGTTTTATCGGTCGAAATTTTTGAGCGCCGGGAGAAGCTTGGCAAAAAAGAAGAAGATGCCAAGCTTAAGGATTTTGAAGGCGAGTTTGACCGCGAGATGGGGTTGTTGCGCTCTGAAAAGAAGAACGCGAACACAAATCTCGAAGAATATTTAAGCGGATCGTCATCCAGGCAGGTTGGCGAACTCCGTAAAGAACTTCAAACACTTTACGAAAAACGCGAGCAGAATTTAAGGAAATGGTATGCTCGGCAGAAAGATAATATTAAGATGGGCGACGAGATGCCGGTCACGGTCAACAAGATTGTGAAGGTGTATGTGGCTTCGCGCCGGAAGATTCAGGTGGGCGATAAGCTAGCGGGCCGACACGGAAACAAGGGCGTTGTGGCTCGCATCGTCTCTGGAGCGGATATGCCGCATATGCCTGATGGAACTCCTGTCGACATGGTTCTTTCGCCGCTCGGCGTTCCGTCCCGTATGAATGTTGGACAGATTTTAGAGACCATGTTGGGCTGGGCTGGAAAGGTTTTGGATGTGCAGATGCTAACGCCTGTGTTTGATGGAGCCAAGGAAGAGCAGGTTATAGATAAAATCCGCGAAGCAAAGGATTATTTAAGGAAAAAGGGCGTTCCCGAAAAGTTTTTACCCGATGATTATTGCCGAATAACACTTTACGATGGCCGGACGGGCGTGGCCTTTAAAGAAAAGATAACCGTAGGGTATATGTATATGCTGAAACTGGCTCATATGGTGGAAGATAAGATCCATGCGCGTTCCACAGGACCGTACTCCTTGGTTACGCGACAACCCTTGGGTGGAAAGGCTCAGTTCGGCGGCCAGCGATTCGGTGAAATGGAAGTGTGGGCGATCGAAGGTTATGGCGCAGCTTACATCCTTCAGGAATTTCTGACGGTGAAGTCTGACGATGTCGTTAGCCGCACGAAGATGTATGAGTCCATTATTAAGGGTGAATTAATGTCAGAGCCCGGAATCCCCGAATCGTTCAAGGTCCTGGTCCGCGAGCTGCAGTCTCTTGGGCTCTCCATTGACCTTCGCAAACTTACTGAAGCCGAAAAAGAATTGAGAAATACAAAGCCTCGTCAGAAAGAAACAGTCGGAGCGAAATAAGCTTTTGATCAAGTTCGGAGGAGAAAAATCCTATGCCGGTTGATTTACTAGAACGCAAAAGAAGCGGATTGCAAACGAAGGGAAAGAAGAAAGCCCATTGGGGTATGAACTTTAGCGACTTCGGTTCGATCCAGATTTCCATCGCGAGCCCTGACCAAATTCGGTCTTGGTCGTATGGAGAGGTTAGAAAGCCTGAAACCATCAACTATCGTTCGTTTAAGCCGGAGCGCGATGGGCTTTTCTGCGAAAGAATTTTCGGACCCGTGAAGGATTGGGAGTGTAACTGCGGAAAATATAAGTACATCAAGTACCGCGGGACAGTTTGTGACCGTTGCGGCGTGGAAGTTACCGAATCTGCTGTGCGCCGCGAGCGCATGGGCCATATCGATTTGGCTGTTCCCGTCGCTCATATTTGGTTTTTACGGAAATCCCCATCTCGTATCGGAGCCCTCCTCGATCTAAGGTTGTCCGATCTCGAACGAATTGTTTACTATGCGAAATACGTGCTCTTGGAAGATTTCAGGAACCCTGATGGAAAAATAATTTTTTATCAAAAGCAGCTCTTGAGCGATGATGAGGCTCAGAAAGCGAGGTCGGAGTGGGGATCGAAGTTGAAGCTAGGCATCGGCGCCAGCGCGATCCGCGAGTTGCTTGAAAAGATTGACGTTAAGAAAGACGCGGTTGACCTTCGCGAGAAGTTGAAGGGAGTGGAATCTGAAACCGAACGGGAAAAGCTTCGCAAACGGCTTCGCGTTTTGGAAGGTTTCGTATCGAGTGGGAACCGGCCTGAATGGATGGTTTTAACAGTGTTGCCCGTAATCCCTCCCGATCTCCGTCCGCTCGTTCCTTTGGAAGGCGGGCGTTTCGCGACTTCAGACCTCAACGATTTGTATCGCCGCATCATTAACCGCAACAACCGCTTGAAGCACATCGAGTCCTTGCGCGCTCCAGAAGTTATGATTCATAACGAGAAGCGCATGCTCCAGGAGTCTGTAGATGCCTTGTTTGAAAATGGCGCGCGCGGCAAAGTGGTCGTGGGCGCAGGGAATCGCCCGCTTAAATCATTATCGGATATTTTAAAAGGAAAGCAGGGGCGCTTCCGTCAGAACTTGCTGGGTAAGCGCGTGGATTATTCGGGCCGCAGCGTTATCGTCGTGGGGCCCAACTTGAAAATGCATCAATGCGGACTGCCCAAG
>JANLTE010000037.1:0-4809 GCA_031362785.1 Elusimicrobiota bacterium | reverse complement strand
CTCTACGCGGGTTTTTGGAAATCGGTGCGACTGCTGAAATCCGTCCTCTACCCCCTCTGGTTCATGGAGGGAATGGCCGAATACTGTTCGGGCGAGATTGACGACGTGGAAAAGGACATGGTTTTGCGCGACGCGGTCAGTTCCGGCCAGGTCATCCCGCTTGGGATGCTGCACGGGTTCAATCATGTGAAGCCGCACCAGGTGACGCTTGCCTACAAAACCGGAAACGCCGCGCTCGAGTTCATCGCGCGAGAATACGGCGCGGATAAAATTGGTCTTTTGCTCAAAGACATCACCGAGAAGTTCGACATGAACAGTTCTCTCGATGAAGTGTTGGGAATAGGTTTAAGCGAGCTCGACCGGAAGTTTAGAGAAGACCTCGAGGAAAAGTATGAGGAAGACCTTGCTAGGATGAAAAAACCGGAAGAGTACGGCGAACCCCTGACCCGGCCCGATGGCCTTTATCCGGTTTTTAATTCCAATCCAACGTATTTTTCAGATGGGAAGTCCGCGGTCTACTTATCTGATTCGGACGGGTTTACGGAGCTCTATCAGTATGATTTTTCCCTGCGTCGATCCAGGGCCTTAAACCTTCAGAAAAAATTCCCCGATAAATTGGAAAACATTCACGAGCAGGGGAGCGGGCTGTCCGTTTCTAAAGACGGGCGGTGGATCCTTTTCGCGGGAGAATGGCACCAGAAGGATTATGTCTACCAATACGACCTCCGCCGCGACCGATTAAAAAAATTCACCTATGCGCTCGACAGTTTAAATTCGCCGCAGTTCTCTCCAGACGGGTCTCAAATTTGTTTTATAGGAATGAAGGATGGAGTGACAGACCTTTATTATTCAGATGTTAAAGGTAAAAACCTGATGGCCCTGACGCAGACTCCCGAGGACGAAAGCGACGTCCGGTTTTTCCCCGATGGTCAGAGCGTGATTTTTTCGAGGGAATCGGCGGCGCCCGGGACGGACCGGTATGAGCGAAACCTTTGGACGCTTTCCTTGAAAGATTTTAAGGAGAGGCAGCTCACGGCGCTCGGAGGAAACGAGTATCAGCCAGCGTTGTCAGTATCCGGAGGAGAAGTCCTCTTCGTGGGCGAGGCCGGCGGCGTCCGCAACCTCTACCGACTCGTATTGGGCGAGGGTAAACTGTCTAAATTAACGGACGTTGTCGGCGGCAATTTTTTTCCGTCCTACTCTCCGGATGGGTCCGAGGTGCTGTTTGTATCGCATTCGAATGGTGAGCAGCATGTTTACAAAGCGGACGCTAAAAAGCTGTTCGAGTCTCCGGTTTCCATGGCGAGAATATCGGAAAATAAACCTGTCGTTCGCGACTCTTCCGTCGCGGCGGGGCCCGAACCGCAAACCGTTTTAGCCGAGGGTAAACCGTATCGCCTGAGGGCTTCAACCGATTTCTTCTTTCCAATCCTCTATTATTCTTCACTGGACGGACTTTTCTTGTCGGCTTATTGGCAGGCGTCTGAAATGCTGGGAAACCACCAAGTTCAGGCGGCGGCTTCCTACGCGTCGTCCGTTAATTTTTTGAACTATCAGGTTTTCTACTCCTACCTGCGGTTTCGTCCGCAGTTTTTCCTTGGTTTTTTGGGAGACACCCAAGACAGCGTGTTCCTGACGACGCGCGAGTCCAGAAGAGAGGACGCTCAGGTGATGGGCATAACTTATCCCTTGGGTCGGTTTGACCAGGTTCAGTTCCAGATGCTTACGACCCAGCGGCGGGTTCAGTTCGAAAACGATGACTTCGTGCGTTACCGCTTCGCGGGCCGCGAAAATGTAGCTTCTTTCATCTACTCTCGGGACCTCAGCCATGGCCGGTATTTGGAAACGACCGGCGGCTACCGGTTCGTCGCCCGCGCCGAAGAAGCGAACGCCTCCCTCGACAGCACTCTGGATTACCGGAATTACTTTTTAACCGTCCAGGAATTTTTGCCCGTTCACCGCGAGAGTTCCATCGCCATCCAGTTGCGCGGTGCCGCGGCTTTCGGGCGGGATCAGCAGGTGTTTAGGTCCGGAGGCGACGATATGTTGCGCGGTTACAGCCGGTTCGACGTCGGGAGCTCGGCCAACAACTTTGTGATCAATAACATTGAATTCCGCTTCCCGATATTCTTTAATGCCAACTATCACATTTGGTACTTCTTCCCGGATTTTTTGTTCAAGAACATTTACGGCGCTATTTTTATGGACAGCGGAGTCGTCTGGAACCAGCGGGACGACCTGTTGCGGCAGAGTTTAAGCGACGCCAAGCACTCTTTGGGACTGGGTCTCCGCTTTCAGGCGTTCGTGCTTCAGACTTTCCCGATTCTTCTGCGGCTCGACCTCGCGCGCCGCACCGCGGACGGCGAGCAGGTCTGGTATTTCGGGTTGGGGCCCACATTCTAATGAAATGTTCTAAAATTCCGTTTAAAAAAATGATGTTCGTCTGCACTCATCTGCGCGAAGGGGGAGCGGCCTGCGGGAACGCGGATCGGAACGATAACCGCGGCGAAAACCTGGTCGAACTTTTACGCGGGGAGCTAAAGCGGCTGGGATTTAAGGGCAAAATCCGCGTGGCGAAGTCCGGTTGCATGGACGTTTGCGCGGCGGGTCCGAACATTATGGTTTTTAACGAATCGGGAGAACCGTCCTGGCACAGCGGCGTAACGAAAGAGGATTTACCCTCGATTATCGAGAAATATTTCCACGAATGACGATGCGCCGTTTAACGGTAGAGCATGGCGTAGATCACGACGCCGGTGACCGAAACATAGAGCCAAATGGGAAGCGTCCAGCGCGCGATTTTTTTGTGTCGATCAAAATTGTTTTTCATAGCGAAGTAGAGCGTTGTCGAGGCCAGCGGCACGATCAACGCGGCCAAGAGCGAGTGTGAAATAAGAATCGCGAAGTATACCTTTCGAATCCATCCTTCCCCTCCGTACCCCACCGAACCCGCCGCATGATGATAGGCCACATAAGAAATTAAAAAAATGATTGAAACCAGGAAAGCGCCGCCCATGCAGATCCTGTGGCCGGTCACTTTCCGCGCGCGGATCAGTTGGTAGCCCAGCAATAAAAGAACCGCGGAAGTAAAGTTTAGGCCCGCGTTCACCAGCGGAAGCTTTACCGCCCAAGGCGCGTCGCGCTCGAGCGTGAGCTGCTTCATGGCGAGCGGAATTTTCCGGACGTCTTCCGGATTTTCTCCGTCTACATATCTTCGTATTTTCCCGTTGGCGTCCACAATGACAAACTTCGTGGAATGAATGAGCGTGGTTCCAGGGTTTTCCGCGTCGCCCGCGTCGAACGCCAGGCGAAACCCGTTGGCCAGGAGCTGCGAGACGCCTTTGGGGGAGCCCGTTAAAAATAACCAGCGATCCGATTTTGCTCCGTGATCTTTCGCATAGTAGTCTAAAACCGGCGGCGAATCGAATTCGGGGTCCACGCTAAACGAGACCATTAATGCGTCCGAAGGGATTTTATCCTGGAGGGCGGCGAGACGGGAGGTTAAAACGGGACAAGGGCCTTCGCATCGCGTGAAGATGAAGTTCGCGACCCATACTTTTCCAAGCAGGTCTTTCTTCTGAACCAGAGTTCCCTTTTGGTCAATCAGAGCGAACTGGGAAACTTCGCCTAAAGCCGCCTGATCTTGCGCCGCGGATCGGGCAGTCCCGGCAAATACTAAGTAAAGCAAAATCGAAAAGAGCTTTTTCATTTATGGAGCGGCCTTCTAACCAGTATCACCGAAATGATGAACATGACGACGCAGAAAAGGAGCGTGATCAAAAGACAAAAGCCAGGTGAAAACGCGGCGGCGGTTGAAGCGTGAAAGAGTCCGTGGCGCAGCGCCGTAACGCCATAGGTCAGGGGGTTTATAAGCATTGCGAATTTAAGCCAAACCGGAGCGCCTTCCAAGGGAAAAAGCGATCCCGACAAAAACCACATGGGCATCAAAAATAGGTTCATGATGGCGTGAAAGCCCTGCGTCGTATCCATTTGCCAGGCGATCGCAAAACCGAGGCCCGTGAGTCCAAACGACACCAAGAAAAGTATCGTCGCAATATAGAGGGCGGATAAAAAGCTGAAATGAATCCCGAGGAGGGGGGCGAACGCCAAAAACAGGAACCCCTGGAGGAACGCTAAGGTCGCGCCGCCCAGGATTTTACCGAGCGCGATGCTGGAGCGTGTAACCGGGGCGACCAGTACTGACTGCAAAAATCCTTCCCGTCGGTCTTCGATGATGGAAATGGTAGAAAAAATGGCGGTGAAAAGTACCACCATGATGACGGTCCCCGGGAAAAAATACTGGAGGTAATTGACGCTCGAATCGGACTGATAGCTGAACGAGGATCCAAACCCCGATCCGATTAGAAACCAAAATAGCACGGGCGGAACGAGCGCGCCGATCACGCGGCTCCTCTGCCGGTAGAACCGAACGATTTCGCGCTTCCAGAGCGTGTAAGAGGGCAGTATCAGCATTAGATTTGGCTCTGTTTCCAAAAACGGTGGCCGGTCTTATGGATGAAAACATCCTCCAAAGTCGGTTTGCTAAGAGAAATGGAAAGAATATCGGAGGAAAACCCGCTGATGAGCTGGGGAAGCAGTTCATGCCCCTTGTCTCTTTCGATTCGGACCACGCTTTCAACCACTTGGGGGTCGAGGCCCAGTGTGATTTTTATTTTTTGAGCGAGTTCAACGGGGTTTGTCGTTTCGATAGTGATCACATCGCCGCCAATTTGCTCTTTGAGCGCCCGCGGAGTATCGAGCGCAACTAATTTTCCTTCGCTTAATATCGCGAGCCGGTCGCACTTTTCG
>JANLTE010000022.1:0-2265 GCA_031362785.1 Elusimicrobiota bacterium | reverse complement strand
CGCAGCCTGCTTCTGGACCCAAACCATAAGGTTTCTCCCATAACGGAGCTAATGCTGTTTGAGACTATCCGCGCGCACCATGTGGAAGATTTGGTGCGTCCCGCCTTAAAGCAAGGTAAAATAGTGGTGTGCGACCGCTTTACCGATTCGACGGTGGCCTACCAGGGTTATGGCCGCGGTCTGGATTTAGCGGAAGTCAATGTTTTAAATGCTATTGCCACTGGGCGGTTGTCGCCGGATATAACGATCATTTTGGATTTGCCTCCCGAGGCGGGTTTGCGGAGGATTGAGGAAAAAAAGAGCGGCCGCGCGACCGACCGCATGGAGCGGGAAAAAATCGCGTTCCATAAAAAAGTTCGCGCCGGGTTTTTAAAAATCGCGAAACAACAGCCCGGACGCGTCGTTGTTTTGGATGCGAACCGAAAGGTTGAAGAAGTTCAGTCTCAAATTCGTGAAAAGGTTTCTAAAAAACTGAAATTGTCATGAGTTTTTCTAAATTGAAGGGCCAGCCCAGGGCCATCGCGCTCCTGAAAGCCGATATCGAAAGCGATCGCCTCGCCGAAAGTTATTTATTTTTGGGGTTGCCTCAATCGGGCCGTCGCGCGATGGCGATCGAATTTGCCAAAGCGGTGAACTGCCAAGGTTCATTGAATAAAACCGACACCTGCGACGATTGTTTATCCTGCCGGAAAGCCGATGGCGGCAACCATCCCGATATTTTCGTTCTCGACTTTGATTCCCAGGCGAAACTCTTAGAGTTGGACGAAGACGAAGCGCGCCGGCAAAAGGATCTGCGCATCGCCTCCATCCGGCACCTGATCCACCAGTCTCAGATGACTCCGCTCGAAGGGCGCAAGAGGATTTTAATCATCGATGGCGCTGAATTTTTGAGCGAGGACGCTTCGAACGCGCTGCTGAAGTCGCTCGAGGAGTCAACCCGGAGCGCTCACTGGATATTACTGGCGACCGGCGTGGAGCGCGTTTTGCCGACCGTACAGTCGCGGTGCCGTAGAGTATCACTCGCCTCTGCCGGCCCGGAAACGGACAACTGGGACCCCGCCGTGAACGAGATACTCGGTTACTGCAACGAACGCGAAACCGGCTTCGACCCCATCGGAGTTTCGCAGGCCATTTTTGCCGATAAAAAGAAGGGCGCTGCCCGGCCCCGCGCAGATCAAGTTTTGAAACAGCTCGCTCTCGGATTTTCCGGTGAACTCCATAAAAACCCGCGCATGAATTACGCCTACATGCTCCAGCATGTTTTCGAAGCTCAGAACGAGGTCCGCCGGAACGTTTCCCCCCAGCTCGTTATGGACTCCTTGCTCTTTTCCCTGAAATCGAGTCTCTGATCCTAGTGAAAAAATTTTATATTTCGACTCCCCTTTACTACGTTAACGATAAGCCTCACATCGGCCACGCCTACACGACGGTTGCCGCCGACGTTTTAGCGCGCTGGAAGCGCATGAGTGGAGAATCTGTCTTCTTCCTCACCGGAACCGATGAGCACGGCTCAAAAATCGCCCAGGCCGCCGCAGCGCACCAATGCTCACCGATCGAGTATGCCGATCGCGTGTCCGGCGACTTTAAAAGCCTATGGAAGTTTCTAAACATTTCCAATGACGATTTCATCCGCACGACCGAGAAACGGCACACCTCAGTCGTACAGGCCGTTTTTCAAAAGCTTCAGGACCAAGGCGATATCTTCAAAGGCTTTTACGAGGACTGGTACTGCGTTTCCTGTGAAAGTTTTTGGCTTGAAAGCCAGCTCGTCAGCAACAACTGTCCGGAATGCGGACGCAAAGTGGAGAAGCTGAAAGAAGAGACCTACTTTTTTAAGCTTTCAAAGTACGGTCCGCCGCTTTTGGAGCACTACGCGAAAAATCCCGATTTTTTATTGCCGGGTTACCGCGGGAACGAGATGATTAATTTTGTGAAATCGGGCCTCAGGGATTTATCGGTTTCCCGTTTGAATGAAAAATGGGGCATTCCCGTACCTTCGGACTCCAAGCACACCGTTTATGTTTGGTTTGACGCGCTCATCAACTACATCAGCGCAAAGGGCTATTCCCCCGCTGCCGCATCCCCCCAATTCAATGAGTTCTGGCCTTGTGACATTCATTTCGTGGGCAAGGAAATTTTTCGGTTCCACGCGGTCATATGGCCCGCGATGTTGATGGCCCTGAACCTGCCGCTGCCTCGAAAAGTGTTCGCCCATGGCTGGTGGACCGTGAACGGCGAAAAGATGTCCAAAAGCCGGGGGAACGT
>JANLTE010000018.1:0-4622 GCA_031362785.1 Elusimicrobiota bacterium | reverse complement strand
AGCGAACCGCAGGCTCGCGCAAACCGAAATCGTTCCGAAATACAATTTCATTATCGGATTTCCCAGCGAAACGCAGGAAGAGCTGAACATGACGGTGGATTTGACTCTCCAGCTTCTCAAAGACAACCCCAAAGCGGTGGTGAACAGTTTCTCGATATTTACTCCTCTGCCTGGAACAGAACTCCTGGACATTTCAGTCCGGGACTACGGGTTCAAGAAGCCAGAAACGCTGGAAGGATGGATTGGGATATCGCGACGACAGTTGCCGACCCCCTGGCTTCAAGAGAAACTCGATGTTCATAAGAACTTAATGTACACTTCGGTCTTTCTGAACACGGCGAAACGCTTCGCCCAGGACTATTGGTGGTCGCCTTCCTTCATTTTCGACCTCTATGGCAAGCTCATCATGAAGCGCTGGAAAGAACACAGCTATCCGAGGTCTATCGACATCCGCCTCGTGGAAATGCTTCACAGGCTCTACAGTCCCGTCGATTTTCTGACGGCCAAATCCAGACCCGCCAGTTCCTAAAAATCCCTCCAACATGGTACAATGGAATCGCTTATTTTTTAAGCGACCCTGGAGATTAACGCGTAAATGCTGAAATTAGCGCTACAGAAAATTTTCGGATCTTCGAACGAACGGTTCATCAAGAGCATCAGGCCCACGATTGATGAGATCAATGAGTTCGATGAGTCCCTGTCCAAACTGAGCTCAGACGAGCTCAAATCCAAAACGGCTGAATTTAAGAAGCGCCTCTCTGAAGGCGAAGCGCTGGACGCGCTTCTGCCTGAAGCGTTCGCGGTCGTCAGGGAAGCGTCGAAGAGGACCATCGGCCTGCGACACTTCGACGTTCAGATGATGGGTGGACTGGTGCTCCATCAGGGTAAAATTGCAGAGATGCGCACCGGAGAAGGAAAAACGCTCGTAGCGACACTGCCCGCTTATCTCAACTCACTGACCGGTGAGGGAGTGCATATCGTGACCGTGAACGACTATTTGGCGAGGCGCGACCGGAACTGGATGGGGCCGGTATTTGAATTTTTAGGGTTATCCATCGGGTTCGTGCAGCACGACATGAAGTCCGAGGATCGCAGAAAAAATTACACCTGCGACATCACCTACGTCACCAACAACGAAATCGGTTTCGACTATTTGCGCGACAACATGGTGGTCCGGCCGGAAGACCGCGTCATCCGACCGCTCAACTTCGCAATCGTGGACGAAGTGGATTCGATTTTAATCGACGAAGCCCGCACTCCTCTCATCATCTCCGGACCCGCCGAAGAATCGACGCAAAAATATTACATCATCAACCGGATCATCCCCCGACTCAAAGGGCGGTTTATTACGGAAAAAGAAGAGATCCAGGCGAAGTACACGGGCGAAAAGTTGGACGTCGGTTTTGATTTCCTCGTGGACGAGAAGGCGCACACCGCGACCCTTACCGAACAAGGCATCACGAAGTGCGAAAACTTGCTGGGTTTGAAAAACCTTTATGACGACCTCTCCGGCGAATGGGTGCACCACATCACGCAGGCGCTCCGCGCGCACCACCTGTATCAGCGAGACGTGGACTATGTGGTAAAAGACGGAGAAGTGATTATCGTCGATGAATTTACGGGGCGGCTGATGCCCGGGCGCCGGTGGTCGGAAGGGCTCCACCAGTCCGTGGAAGCCAAGGAAAATCTGCCCATCGCGGAAGAAAACCAAACGCTCGCCACGATCACTTTTCAAAATTATTTCAGGATGTATAAAAAACTGGGCGGCATGACGGGGACCGCGATGACCGAGTCGGAAGAATTTTGGGAAATTTACAAGCTGGACGTGATTGAGGTTCCCACTAACCAAAACATGATCCGCGTGGATTATCCGGACATTATTTACCGCAGCGAACGGGAAAAATTTGAGGCCATCATCGGGGAAATTGAAGCGCTCTGGAAGAAGGGGGAACCGGTGCTGGTCGGTACGCGATCTATTGAAAAATCGGAAAGATTTTCGACAATGCTCCGAAAAAAGGGCGTGCCGCACCAGGTGCTGAACGCGAAGTACCACGAGCAGGAAGCTTCCATTATAGCTCAGGCGGGACGAAAAGGGGCTGTGACTATCGCCACGAATATGGCGGGCCGCGGAACCGATATCGTTTTAGGCGGAACGCCTCCCAATCCGGAGGAAGGAAAGGAAGTCGTGGCGCTGGGAGGGCTGCACGTTTTGGGAAGCGAACGGCACGAGTCGCGCCGCATCGACAACCAGCTGCGCGGGCGCACCGGACGCCAGGGAGATCCGGGATCGTCGCGGTTCTACCTTTCCATGGACGACGAACTCCTGCGGCTCTTCGGCGGCGAAAAGCTGTCGCAGTTCATGGATTCCAAATTTCTACAGTCTCTCGGCGGGTCCTGGCAGGAAGGAGAAGCGATTGAAAGCGGGCTCCTGTCGCGGCAGATCGAATCGGCGCAGAGGCGGGTCGAAGCCATGAACTTCGACATCCGCAAGCAGCTCCTGGATTTTGACAACGTGATGAACAAGCAACGCGAGGCCATTTATGATTTGCGCAACGACATCCTGGATGGCCAAGACGTGTCCCAACAGATCAAGGACATGACCGCCGAAGCGGTGCAGGAAAAAGTGGAGCTTTGGGCGCCCATAAGCGCGCACCCGGAAGAATGGGACACCAAGAGCCTCGCCCTCTGGGCCGAGAGGACGTTTTCGATCAAACTTGAGGAAAACCAAAACGATCAGGCGGGGATCGTGGAAAAACTGCAAGATGCGATTAAAATCAGTTATCAAAAACGCGAAGAAAATTTAGGCGCAGGCGTCATGCGAGACCTTGAGCGCATGCTTTTGCTCCACATGATCGACAATGCATGGAAAGAGCACCTGTATGATTTAGATCATCTAAAGAAAGGAATTAACCTTCGAGCTTACGCGCAGAAAGACCCAAAAATCGAATATCAGAAAGAATCTTTCGCGCTGTTTGAGCAAATGATGAACCGCATCCGGGAAAGCACGATCGAATATTTATTCAAATTAAACGTGGTGCCGACGGCGCCGCGCGCGAATCCGCAAAACGTCCAGGCGGAAAAACCTGAATTCACTTTAATTCAAAACAATCCAACCAAGCCCAATGGGAACATCGTAACGATGGAATCCCAGGCCCAAAATCGGCCAAATTCCGGCCCCGGATTTAAAATTGGTTCACAGGGACAGGGGCCCATCGCGGTAGCCGCGCCCAGAAAGATCGGGCGGAACGATCCCTGCATTTGCGGCAGCGGAAAGAAATATAAAAAATGTTGCGGGAAGGAATAACCGCGGGATGAGAAACGGATGGACGCTACTTCCGTTTTTCGCTTAATTCCTTCATCATCCCGGCAAACGAAGGGTTCTTCTTCAGTAAATGCTCGAAATGTCCTTTGAGAAGAAGAAAACAATCAGTTTCTTCATTCGCAGTAACGGTCGCGATTCTCGGCTCGTCTGACAAGAGCGACATCTCCCCAAAAAATTGAGCGGGGCCCAGCGTCCCGACCTTCCTTTTAAAAACCATCAACCCTTTCTTTACGGAAACGCTGCCTTTATATATGATGAAAAAAGCATCGCCGGGGTCCCCCTGCTTAACTATCTTTACGCCCGAAGCGTAATGCCGCTTCTGCATGTGGTCGATCAAGTCGCCAACGTCGGCCATAGAAAGTGAGGAAAATATGTCGATCTTCCGAAAAACTTTTGACAGCCAACTGATTTCATCGGGATTCATCATTCCGAGATTATATAAATAAAATGTTTCGCGCATCGCATATTTTTTTAAGCAGCACGCTGATTATTTTTAGTTTCCTTAAATGGAACTGCGGCTTTCTCGCATGGATCGCGCTCGCGCCGATGCTCCGCGCCGCGCAAAACTCAAACATTAAAGGATCGTTTGGCGTCGGATGGCTGACCGGATGCATTTCGTTTTGCGGTATTTTATATTGGCTTATTCCGACTTATCGCGCGGCCGGAGCGGGGACGGCCCTGGGCGCTCTTTCCCTGATCCTTTTAGCCGCGTACGTCGGACTCTACTTTGCGGTTTTTTGCGCGCTTCACGCCGCGGCGTCGAGGAAATGGGGTGAAACCCGCTCGATGCTCTTCGGCGCCGCGCTCTGGGTAACGCTCGAGTGGATCAGAGGATTCGCATTCAGCGGATTCCCCTGGGGATACCTGGGATATTCGCAGAGCCATTTCACTCCGGCCATTCAAATCGCGGAGTGGACGGGCATCTACGGCGTCTCAGCCGCCATCGTTTTAGCCAACATTTTATTGTTACAACTTTGGAAAACAAAAAAAATAAACATTACAGGACTAACGCTCTTCTTCGCTTTCACGATGGTAAACGGTTTTCTGTATCAAAGGGAAAGAGCTCGAGATAGAATCAATGACACGGTTCTAGCGGTTTCAATTCTGCAGGGAAACATAGATCAATATTTGAAGTGGAGCAGGGAATACGTCGATGAGATCCTTCGCGTTTATGCAGGGTTAGCAACAGAGGCGGCGAGCTCGAATCCCAAGCCAGACATCATCGTTTGGCCTGAGACCTCTATCCCTGGCTGGCTGCCAAACGAAGAAAAATTGCTTCGTTGGATTCAAGGGGTGGTTC
>JANLTE010000402.1:0-3284 GCA_031362785.1 Elusimicrobiota bacterium | reverse complement strand
CTCCGCCAACGGTCACCCTGCCAGCCGCGGGAACTCTGGCCGCGATCCCTTTCTTTACGAGCATATTGTGAACCAACAAATTCACGAAGGGCATATGATAAACAAATTCCCAACTGACGCCAAAAATTGAATAGATATTATATTGCCAAGAATCCTTTGTCCACCGCGCTTTCGCGGCATCGTCCGCGATGGAAGCAGGATTATCGACAGGCGAACGGTAAATGAATAAAACCGGACTTCCGTTTCGCCTGACAACTCCGCTTGCTGGATCTCTAGACAACTCCGTGAGCAACCGATTCAGTTTCATAGCGCTGATTTCTGTTGCCAAACCAAAATCAAGCAGGTTTTGGGCGGAGACGGCTTGGCCTGGATACCTAGTTGACAGCTCCTTCAGCGCCCCTAAAGCATAACCGGGATTATTTTGGTCGCCTTCAATTTGCTTCTCGTGCAATGCTGAGAGGTCGCGCGCAAGCGCCGACATCAACCTGCGCCAAATCGCCGTCGTCATCTGATCTGGCGATTTGAAGAATGAAACCTGGTATTTCCGACCCAGGATCACTTTTCCCGCCTGAATATTGATCGTTCCGACCTCCGCGCCGTATTCGACCTGAATTGGAAGCTGGACCTCATAACTATTTCTGTCTTCGAATTGGAGAAGCCATGAAATCCCGCTGGAATTAAGCAAACGGCTATAGAAACCCATGAGAGTTCCAAGATCGTTGGGCGAAAAAATGATGGACAGTCCCTCGCTGACCGCCTTTTCCAGGATTTTCTGATCTCCAGTCGATATGAACTTCCGTTGAACATGCCACATCTTTACCGCCGCTATTTGCATGTCCCGGACCGGGACCTGGTGCCGGACCAAAACGCGGCGGATCGCGGCGGACATTACTTTGGTTTCATTCTCCGACTTGCCGATTCGAAGGCCGATTTCCCCGTAAGTCTTTCCGGACTCCATCGCTTCAAACGCTTTCCAATGTTCTGCCGTCAATTCCGATAAGATCCAAGATCGCGCGACTCCGGCGGGAGGAATGGGACTTTCCAGACTGAGTATGTCCAATTCCAGGGCGGCGCGCACAGCTTCCGGTTGGTTGCGCACTTCCATTCCGGATCGATCGCTCAGTTCTGGGTATATTTTCCGGCTGAGCATGGCCGTCGCGCTTGCCTCGCTGCGGTTAGGAATTCCGCTCACAATTTCCCCAATGGGTTTTTCATCCAATAACCCCCATAAAATCTGCTTGTCGTAGGGGTCCTGACCGAGGCCCATTGTGATCGCAAGCTCTTCCAGCGAAGCATTATTTCGGTGCTCAATTCCCAACTGATGATATATACCAGGCATTTGGTTATGCACCCATTTAAGTTTCACGGGATCCCCGGCGGCAATTTCTTTGGCGGACTTTGACGCCAAATTCCGTAAAAGTTCCAGCTGCTCCTCCGTCGTCACGCTTTTCGAGGGAGTTTGGTAAGCGTAATTTATGCGCGTCACCCAACCCATCGCGACGGCCATCAACGCGATTTCTTTCCGGGTCGAGACACCTAATTTTGGAGCAAGCTGCATCCGAACTCTCGCCTCAAGCGTCGGACCCATCACTCCGATCAATTTTCCGATCTCGCCCATCGTTTTCCCTTCCAAATAACCCTGCATCAGCGTCCTGAAATTCTCGTCAGGCGCATAGTTCGGCTGAGCGGGCTTTCTCAGATAGTCGGGAAGAACTTCAATGACTCTAGAGCGGATATCGGGAGTTATTTTAAACACGCGGGTATTTTTAGCCGGACGACCTGCCCGCCTTGAAATCAGCGAGAGCGAAGGAGAGCGGAAGCGCAAGAGGTGTAAGAGGTTCAAGCTTGAATGGAGCGCCGCGCTGATGAAAAACGCCGTCCAGGCGGAACCCGTGATTTGAAACGCCAATAAATAGAGGCCGGTAATGCCGACGATCGGATAAAAATACTCCGCGAAATCTTTCACGGCGCTCTTAAAATCGGGATAGGATTTCTTCCTTTTACGATCGCTTTGATCCTCCAGCCAGGTCAAAAGCACGTGCAGGGAGGTGAAGAGGCCGATGCTGATCCCTAAAACAGAAGCCAGCCCGATTGGATCGATGGCCCAAATAGATGCGAAAGTAGTTCCCGTTAACCCGATGGGAAGGAACCTGAAGAGAAACTCTTCCAACAGCGGAGAGATCACGACCAGATCCGTCCGGTAGAACCACGAATTTTCATCCACCTTAGATTGGTAAAGAATATTGCTAACCGCTTGGATGAGCCTGCGGGACAAACTCAAAGGTTTAATAAAACTTGCCACTGAGAGGCGCGAAGCCAGAGAGGAACTGGTGAAAGGTTCCACGGCAACCCAATCCATGCGCGATCGCCCGGTTTGAAGGCGCTCAGTAAGTTTTTTGAGGTCTTTCGCTTTGTAGGGTATGAGGATGGAGATTTCCCTACCTTCCAGGGCATAATCGCTCAATATAAAATTACCCAAATACTCACGGTTCATGGCTTGCTCCCGCTCAAACAATTTTCTTTCCACCGGATCGGCGATCCAGAGAGGAATGGGCCCGGCCTCGTTTTCCGGCCGGCCCACAACGACATGAACGGACTTTTCTTTAGCCGTGCCCGAATCCGGCGCCATTCCAAATTCGAGGAACGCGCTGGCCATAAATGGGTTGATCGGAGTGGCGTTTATTTTCTGAACGGTCAAGTCCGCAAGTTCAGGAATCCGTTTTTCCTGAACGGCCCTGAATATGAGTTCCATCATTGCTGAGGAAACACCGCGACCTAGGTACGGCGTCGCAACCAAAACGTCCGTAACGCGCCCAGTCCCGGAATTGATCGAGAATGATCCGGCCTGAAATCCTTCTCGGGTCATGAATTGAATTTGGAACCATCGATCAGCGATTTGGGTTAAGACGACCTCAAAAACTTCTCCTCGCAGAAATGCGAGTGTTCCCAGTTTTTGTTGAGGAAGGATCAATTGGCTGAGGATTTCGTAGTCCTTGTCTAAAAACGGAACTTCGGACGGATCCGCCTGCTCCTCGGCGCGGATAGGGATAGCGCCGTGCCGGATTCCGTGAACGAGGGACAATAGCAGCAGTGTTTTAAAATCGACGCGGTCAAGATACGGTTTGACAAAAGAGGGATAGGCGTAAGTGGAATAGAAACCGGACAGAGTTTGAAGGGACGATTTGCGGACATTCTGATCGGTAAAAAGGTCGTTCCTGAAAGTGATGAATCGGTCGGGTTGGTGAACGTTCGCGGCCGAGGGAGCGGCGTCCACGAGCGCGAGG
>JANLTE010000392.1:0-2304 GCA_031362785.1 Elusimicrobiota bacterium | reverse complement strand
CCCAACAATACGGTTGAAAACCCCTTCTTTCGAGCCTGGTCGATCTCTTGAAGCGTGAAACCGCCTTCAGGTCCCGTAAATAAATTGATCGTTACTGACTTTTTTATAGGAACTTCAGATAAAACTTCCGAAAGCGATTCTTTTTTTTCGCGTTCCCAGAGGATTATATTTATCGCGTGGTTGGTCACTTTTCCAATGGCGCCGGTATAGGAGGTCAATAAATCCACGGCGGGAAGATCCGCGCGCCCGCATTGTTTAGCCGCTGCAAGAATTATCTTTTCCCAACGGTTTTGTTTGGCTATCGCTTCGCTGGGTCCAAGTTTGACGAGTGTCCGATCAGTGCTCACGGGACAAATAGAGGACACGCCAAGCTCCGTCGCTTTTTCTAACAGCCAATCAAAGCGAGGGCCTTTTAACACGGCGGGATAAATCGACAAGGAAATTCTAGACTGAACCCTGTCCAACTCCGAACGCTCAGGATTCAGTGTCGCCGTAATGATCTCGCCGCGAACTTTCTTGGGTTCAGAACAGTCGATGAGCTTCGCAGGATAGACGGAACCTTCGCCGTCGAAAATTTGGAGAGTGTCGCCTTCTTTCTTGCGGAGGACTCGGGTGAGGTGGCGGGATTCGGTTTCGTCGAAGAAAAAACTCGTTCCCTGAATGTTGCGCGCGGGAACGAAGAAGTTTGGCATTCTTATCCTTTGCCTACTGTTTTCCGAATATCTTTTTGATGAAGGAATCGTCCACGGGGACTGAGGGGTCCTCGCCGAAACTCTTCGCGAGCTCTTTCAATAATTCTTTTTGCTTCTCGTTTAAGTGGACGGGAACTTCAACCTGAATTTTCACCAGTTGATCGCCGCGCCCGCGGCCGCCCAAGTGGGGAATGCCGTGGTCTTTAACGCGGAAAACGGTGCCGGTCTGCGTGCCTGGGGGGATGCGCAAGGTGACTGACCCTTCGAGCGACGGAACTTTAATTTCAGCTCCGAGCGCCGCTTCCGTAATGGAAATTTTTTGCTCAACCAAAATATCGTCGTCTCGCCGTTCAAACCGAGGATCGGGCTCAAAGTGGATGACGACGAAGAGGTCTCCCGGAGGCCCGCCCTGTTGGCCAGACTCACCAGCCCCCGATACGCGGAGCGCGGTGCCTTCCTGAACGCCGGGCGGAATCTTGACGGTAATGGGCTCTGAAACCTTTACATGACCTTGGCCCTGGCAGGTATCGCAAGGAGACTCAACGATCGAACCGGCGCCGTGGCATTTGGAACATGTTTGGGCAAGAGAAAAGAATCCCTGACGGAACTGAATCTGTCCGGAACCTTTGCACTGGGGGCAAGTTTTGGCTGATGTGCCGGGTTTGGCGCCTGAGCCGGAACATTTTGCGCAGAGCTTACTGTGATTGATCTTGAGGGTCTTTTGGACGCCCATCAAGGTATCGTGCAGGGTGATGGTTAACCGGACTTGAAGATCTTCACCCCGCGCGGCTCGGGACCGCCCTCCGCCGCGCGTTCCGCCGCCGCGCCCGCCGGTAAAAAAGTTGTCGAAGATATCGCCAAAAATTTCATTGACGTCGCCAAAGTTTTCAAAATCGCCGTAACCGCCGCCAAAACCGCCCGGCCCCGGGCCGCCGGAAGGGTTCACTCCCGCGTGGCCATGCTGATCATAGAGCTGGCGCTTTTTAGCGTCGGATAAAACCTCGTAGGCCTCGTTCGCCTCTTTGAATTTTTCCTCAGCGCCCTTGTCTTTATTGACGTCGGGATGATATTTTTTGGCAAGCGTGCGATAAGCGTGTTTAATTTCGCTTTCTCCTGCGCTTTTCGAAACGCCTAGGACTTCGTAGTAATCTCTTTTGGTCGCCATGCCGGACCGGTTTATTTCTTATCGTCCACAACTTCGGCGTCAACGACGTTATCTTTCCCATCGTTCGGCGCGCTGCCTCCGGACTGTCCTTCAGCTCCGGCAGCGCCGCCTTTCGATTTGGCCGCCGCATCCTGATAAATATGTTCAGCGAGTTTATGCGCCGCGGTTAAAAGATCGTCTTTGGCCTTTTTGATCCTATCAAGGTCGGTCCCTTTCAACGCTTCTTTAGCGTCCGTCATTGCCTGTTCAATCTTCAACCGCTCATCCTGAGAGATCTTTTCGCCGTGCTCTTTAAGCGATTTCTCCGTGGAATACACGATGGTATCGGCTTCGTTTTTAACTTCGATCTCTTCTTTCTTTTTCTTGTCCGAATCAGCGTACTGCTCGGCTTGCTTCACGAACTTCTCCACGTCCTCTTTCGAGACCGCTTCCGGATCGATCTTCAGC
>JANLTE010000371.1:0-1946 GCA_031362785.1 Elusimicrobiota bacterium | reverse complement strand
GGCGAAGGGGGGCGGTAACCTCGAAATAGTTGGAGAGGCGCGACTCCTGTAGCATGCGGGCGGTGTTTTGACAAACCGGCATCGGACGATGCGCTTCAAACACATGGTGATCGTCCAATATAAATTCAGCCGGGCTTGTTTTTAAATTTCCTTTATAAAGGGCCGTTTGACCGTAATCCTCGCAGCGGTTATCCAGGGGCGGCTCCGTCTTAAATCCTCGCACCGTCAGCGACCAGAATGTCACCGGCACGCCGCGCAATTCCTTTTGAATAAACTTCCGTTCCACTTCGCGGGGATCTTTAAACCCCGCTTCTTTCATTTGATCAAACCAATCGTGAACATACTCCGCTCCGCCAAAGCACTCGGCCACCAAAACGGGATCGTTCTTAAACGCGTCGGGAAGCCGACGATCGCTGGCGATGTCGCTAATGTAAAATTCCCCGCCTGGTTTGAGCACGCGAAAAATGGTCTTGAACACCAAGTCTTTTCGCGGCGAGAGGTTAATCACGCAATCTGATATCACGAGATCAACGGACGCATCAGGAATAGCTTCAGCTGTCTCGATAAAATTTTCATAGAAGGCCACGTTGGATTTCGGGAAGCGGAAATTCGCCATTACCGCCGATATGTTCTTTGTAGCGACATCCACCTGCTCACGCGTCATGTCCACTCCATACACGAAACCAGAGGGCCCCACTTTGTGCGCCATGATAAAAACATCCACCCCCGACCCCGACCCCAAATCCAACACGTTCAGACCGGTTAAATCATCTTTGGGGATCGGAACGCCACAGCCATAATGCTTTTCAGTTACCTCGCGGGGCAGGAGTCTAAATATTTCCTTGTGCTCGCTTTCCGTCTCCGGTGCGCAACAGGCCTTTTCAACCAAGTCTGCCTTGGTTTTCAATCGGCGCCCATAATAATCCTGAAGAAATTGTGTGGACATGGGGTTTCTCCTAATCTTTACTTTCCGCCGAGCGCAGTTTTTAAGATTCCTTTAATTTTACGAGCGGCAAACGGGTCGCGGCCATCCTGAACACCGTCAAAAATTTCGCTGGGAATTTTCAACTTAATATCCTGCCCCGCTTTCGACACCACAAGCTGATACGTGCTGGAAAACGCATCGAATATGCACCCCTCCAACTTACAATCCTCCAACCGGTGCTCCCCCAACAATGGCTCCACCGTCCGCTGAACGTAATCCAAATCCGGATGACGCATAAAAACCTCCTTCAAAATCCATAGTTTTAAATCAAATCAAGCGGGACATTATCGTTTCTCTGTCGGACGAAAGCAAGTTTCTTGTTCCCAGAGCCTAAAATATATGTCACGATCCGCCTCGCAGAGCATCATCCTCGTAGTAGGGAAAGACCTCGCTAAACCTTCCGAACGAAACGTTTCTGTTTCTTCTTTAGACTGGCGTTTGTTGATAACCGAAAACGTCGGTTCTGTATGCATAAAATTAGAGTTCTAAAGGAGAAAGTATGACAAAGTTATTCGTAGGAAGCCTTCCGTTTGATACCACCGAGGTCGAACTTCAGCAAATGTTCGTCCCCTTCGGCCCAGTAGCCAGCGCCAAATTGATCAACGAGCGCGAAACAGGCCGTTCACGCGGTTTCGGATTCGTTGAAATGTCGGACGACGCACATGCGCAAGCCGCCATTCAGAAGTTGCACGGCAGCTCGATCGGCACACGTCAGATCGTTGTGAACGTGGCCAAGCCCATGGAACCCCGCAGCGGCGGTTTCGGCGGCGGCAGAGACGGAGGACGTAACTCCGGGAAATGGTAAATCCAACCCAACGCTAAATTTTCTTTTTAGCCGAAACGGCTCCCTGGAAACAGGGGGCCGTTTTTTTTTGGTAGGCCTTTGATTTGAGGGGGTTCAGCTGCCTGCAGTGAGCGAGCGAAGCGAGTCGAACTGCCGGACTAGGATTCGAACCTAGAC
>JANLTE010000040.1:0-2308 GCA_031362785.1 Elusimicrobiota bacterium | reverse complement strand
GAGAAAACCAAGAGCCCTGCCGGCGCAACGCAGTGGATCCCCACCGATAAATCTGCCGCCAGCATGGTGCCTGACGCGCACATTAAAGGTAAGTTTCATGCGCCCATCATGCTTACCACGGACCTTGCGCTTAAGCGGGATCCGCGTTTCAAAAAAATTGCGGAGCGCTTCAGGGATAAGCCCAAAGAGTTTGAAAATGCGTTTGCCAGAGCCTGGTTTAAGCTAACGCACCGTGATATGGGGCCGCGCGCGCGCTACATCGGCGCGGATGTCCCGAATTTGGAGCTGGTTTGGCAGGATCCGATTCCTGAAGTCGCTCCTAAGTTGATCAGCAAAGAAGACGCCAAAATGCTGAAGGCCGAGATTCTTAAATCTGGGTTGACCGTACCCGAACTTGTCAGAACGGCCTGGGCGTCCGCTTCTACTTTCCGCGCGAGCGATATGCGGGGCGGCGCAAACGGGGCGCGCGTCCGGCTTGAGCCGCAAATAAAATGGGAAGTCAATAACCCGAAAGAATTGTCAAATGTGCTGAAACGCTTTAAAGAAATTCAAAATGAGTTCAATCAATCTCCCTCCCGCAATGAGAAAGTGTCGCTAGCGGATGTGATTGTCCTGGGCGGTGCCGCTGCTATCGAGAAGGCGGCAAAGGATGCCGGTTATGACGTCGAGGTTCCGTTTAAGCCGGGCCGCGGGGATGCAACGCAGGAACAGACCGATGTCAACTCTTTCGCCGTACTTGAGCCGACTGCCGATGGGTTCCGTAATTACTTCCGTCAGGATGCCTACCGTTCACAGACCGAGATGCTCGTGGACAAAGCGAGTCTGTTGGATCTGAGCGTTCCGGAGATGACCGTTCTGGTGGGCGGGATGCGCGCGCTGAACGCGAACTCAGGCCAGTCCCGGCATGGCGTTTTTACCAAACGGCCCGGCTTGTTGACGAATGATTTCTTCCTAAACCTGTTGGATATGACCACGAAGTGGAAGAAGTCAGACAAGTCTGAGGGTATTTATGAAGGGCATGATCGAAAATCAGGTGAACTTAAATGGACGGCAACCCCTGTTGATCTAATCTTCGGATCAAACTCCGAGTTGCGCGCGGTTGCGGAGGTCTATGCATTTGATGATTCGAAAGAAAAGTTTGTGCGCGACTTCGTTGATGCCTGGACCAAGGTGATGAACCTTGACCGTTTTAATCTTGCCGATTAATTCTTAATTAAAAATCCTTCTTAGCTCCCAAACAATAAGAGTGAGCTTTGGAGCCATCGAAATGATTGAAGAATTACTGCTCAAGAACAAAACCGCAATACAACTGGGCTCATTTGCCCTTGCCTTTCCCGTGCTTTTAATCTGCGAGAACCTCTTTGCGCGACGCAAGTTTCTTTACTCAAGAGCGCTCCGTATCTCATCAAACCTGGGCATTGCCGTTTTAAACAACATCATTCTTCACTTCAGCTTTCCCATTATGGCCTTTGGCGCCGCCTATGTCGCCGAATCCAGAGGCTGGGGGATCTTTCAGCTGCTCCAATGGCCCGGCTGGGTCGAGGTCACCCTCTCGATGCTCCTGTTGGATCTGGCCATTTACGCTCAACACGTAATTTTTCACCTTGCCCCGCCGCTATGGAGGCTGCACCGGGTCCACCACTCGGACCTTGAACTGGATGTTTCAAACGGGATCCGTTTTCATCCAATCGAGATTCTTCTCTCCATGGGAATCAAGATCGGGTTTGTCTTTGCGCTGGGGGCGCCGCCCTTGGCTGTTTTTCTCTTTGAACTCCTCCTGACGCTCAACGCCATGTTCCATCATTCAAATATATACGTTCCGGAAAAAGTAGACAGAGTGTTGCGTTTGTTAATGATCACGCCCGACGTGCACCGGATTCACCACTCGATTCATCCGGACGAAACCAACTCCAACTTCGGATTCAACAATCCGTGGTGGGACCGCGCATTCGGGACCTACCGGGCCCAGCCGCGGGACGGCCACACGGAAATGGCCATTGGGATCGAGCTGTTTCGCTCGGCGAAATGGCTGGCGCTCCACAGGATTCTAATGGAACCTTTCCTGGACCGCGCGGAATAAGGAGAGCACAGTGAAAAATGATTTCTCAACGAAGATAACAGGGTGGTTTTTCGTGGCAGGGGCGCTGATGCTCTGGCTCGGCTGGAGGTTGATGCCGGTCCACATCGGGACCTATTTTGCGCCCGATGACTTCGCGGCCGTCGGCGAACATTTTCATTTCTGGATTTGGATGTACCGGGTGCACATGTTCGGAATTATAATTTGCGTCATGGCTCTCATCGCGCTGGG
>JANLTE010000314.1:0-2470 GCA_031362785.1 Elusimicrobiota bacterium | reverse complement strand
TCCTTCAACATCACCGTTCGCACGAAGGAATACTTCTTCTGGTTTTTGGCGCTGGAGACCGGGATGATCGGCTTGTTCGCCGCATTGGATTTTTTCCTTTTCTATGTTTTCTGGGAAATCATGCTGGTGCCCATGTATTTCCTGATCGGCATCTGGGGAGGCCCAAGGAAAGAGTACGCCGCCATCAAGTTTTTCCTATATACTTTGTTCGGCTCGGTCTTCATGCTGCTCGCGATCCTGGCGCTTTATTTCCGATCTTCTCCTCACACCTTTAACATCCTTGAGCTGATCTCTCAAAACGCGCAGTTCGCGGGGCGTTTCCAGATCGCAGTTTTCCTCATGCTCTTCATCGCGTTCGCGATCAAAGTGCCCATATTCCCGTTCCATACCTGGCTGCCTCTGGCTCACGTCGAAGCCCCGACCGCCGTCTCGGTCATTCTGGCCGGCGTGCTTCTGAAGCTTGGAACTTACGGGATGATGCGCATTTCTTTCCCGATGTTCCCTCAGGCCGCGCTCTGGTTCGCCGTGCCCCTGCTGATACTGGCCTTCATTAACATCGTTTATGGAGCGTTGGTCGCCATGGCCCAGACCGACATGAAGAAAATGGTCGCCTATTCGTCTATCAACCACATGGGTTACGCCTTGCTCGGTATGGCCGCGTTCACCGTAACCGGTTTTAACGGCGCTCTGCTCCAGATGATCAACCATGGAATTATTACGGGGTCACTTTTCTTGCTGGTCGGCGTGATTTACGATCGCGCCCACACCCGCGACATCGGCGCTTTTGGCGGATTGGGAGCCAAACTTCCGGTTTATACCGGGCTAATGACCCTGGCGAGCATGGCTTCGTTGGGCCTGCCAGCCCTTGCCGGATTCATTTCGGAGTTCTTGTGTTTCCTCGGCGCTTATTCTTCCAACATTGAGGTTCGCGCCTTCGCAAACATTCCGA
Source organism: Elusimicrobiota bacterium (assembly GCA_031362785.1). Classification (GTDB taxonomy): domain Bacteria; phylum Elusimicrobiota; class Elusimicrobia; order 2-02-FULL-39-32; family 2-02-FULL-39-32; genus JANLTE01. The sequence goes on along the minus strand of JANLTE010000314.1, from coordinate 1,521 downwards.
CCTTTAAACTTTTCACGGCTGTTTCGGTGATCGGCGTTTTGGTCACCGCTGGATTTTTCTTGCGGATGATCCAGAAAGTCTTCCTTGGACCCTTCAACACGAAGTGGGAAGAATTGAAAGACATGAATTTCAGAGAGCTCATCGCGGTGGTTCCCCTCACTCTGCTCACGGTCCTGTTCGGCATCTTTCCGGGATGGGTCCTTTCCTTTATGGACTTCACCATGAACGCGATGGTCAATTTAATTCACGCGGGCGTCAAATAGCGCTCCCTATCGAAACAAATCGATGATTAAGTTCAAAATGCCAGGCCAAAAAGCTTTTAAAAAATTCTTGGGTATTTTGGCCGGGTATTTTTGCCTTAATTCGAGGGAATAAGAAAAAAATGATCGAATCCGTTAAACTTTTAACTCCTGAACTCATCGTATCTTGCGCGGGGCTCCTTTTGCTCGGCATCGAAGCGTTTGCCGGAAAACATCTAAAATCATTGACCCTTACCGCGGCGATTCTCTCGCTATTGGCGGCGCTGTTCGCGCTCATCAGCATGTTCCCCGAAGGGCGGGTGTTCGGCTTATTGGTTCTGGATCCTTTCGCGCTCTTTTTTAAATTCGTCGCGCTCGTCGCCGCGATATTAATTCTGCTTTTGTCCGAAAAAGATCCGGACCTCTTCGGGGCCCATTCCGGAAGCTATGCCGCGCTCGTTTTATTCTCAACCGTGGGCGTCATGTTTTTAGCAAGCGCCGAAGACCTTTTGATGCTTTTCATCGCGCTTGAACTCACCACGGTGCCGCTGTTCGTCCTGGCCGGTTTCACGCGCAAAGTCGAGCGCTCCAGCGAAGGCGCCATCAAGTTTTTCCTGGTGGGAGCCTTTTCAACGGGCCTCATGTTGTTTGGGATCTCCTATTTGTACGGCGTTACAGGATCCACTCATTTCGTCATGATCCGCCAATGGTTCACATCCCCGGCCTACGCGTCGAACGACGTTCTGTTTTTGATCGGCCTGCTCTTTCTGTTGATCGGCCTGGGCTTTAAGCTTTCGCTCGTTCCGTTCCATCAGTGGACGCCGGACGCCTATGAGGGCGCGCCGACTCCTATCACCGCTTTTTTCTCGGTTTCGCGCGAGGCGGGAGTCATCGTCATCATGCTTCGATTCTTCAGCGATTTCGTGAACCAGAATTTGATCGGGCTCACCGGTCTTTTCGCCGTGCTCTCCATCCTGACCATGACGGTCGGCAACCTCGCGGCGCTCCGGCAGGATAATTTGAAGCGGTTGCTCGCCTATTCATCCATCGCGCACGCGGGCACGATCTTTGTGGGAGTCGTGTCGGGAAATCAGCTGGGCCGCGAGGGCGTCATGCTTTACAGCATGAGCTACTTTTTGATGAGCCTGGGAGCATTTTCCGTCGTGACGATCGTTTCCCGCATTCGGAACTCCGATGAAATCGTCGCGATCCAGGGCCTCGCCAAAGAAAATTTCCCGCTCGCATTTCTGATGCTCCTTTTTCTTTTATCGCTGGCCGGGGT
>JANLTE010000267.1:0-5357 GCA_031362785.1 Elusimicrobiota bacterium | reverse complement strand
TCGTTCGTAAAGTCCACGAGCAAAATAGAGTTTTTCTTAACGATGCCCATGAGGAGCACGATGCCGATCAGGCTGAACATGTTGAGCGACTGCTGGCCAATGACCAGCGCCAAAATTGCTCCCGTGATGCTGAAAGGCAGCGCGATCAAAACTAAAATGGGATGCACGAAGCTGTTGAACTGAGCGCCCAGGATCATGTAGGCCACGACGATGCCCAGGACGAGCGCCACGAATAATCCGATGAACGCTTCCTTAAAGGTTTCCGCCGATCCAGAGAACGCGAGTTTCGTTCCCTCGGGCAGCAGATCCTTGCCAATTTTGGTCACGGCGGCCAGCGCGTCTGATTGGGATTTTCCGGTCGCCACATTGGCGTAGAGGGTAATGGCGCGCGAGCGGTCCTGTCGGGTGATACTGAGTAGGGTCTGCTTTTCCTTAACATCCACCACCTGCGCGATGGGCACGACTTCGCCGCGATTGTTTCGCACCCAAATTTTATCGATGTCGGTCTTACCGGTGCGGTCTTCGGGTTTAAAGCGCAAGCGGATGTCGTAACGGTGCCCGCCTTTCGAAAACTTCCCGGCCCGCAATCCGCCGAGCGTTGCGTTCACCGCGTTCCCAACCACGCCCGCGCTCACTCCGCGCCGCGCCGCTTCCGCGCGGTTGGGCGTAATCTGGTACTCGGGCATGCCGAGCTTGTAATTGGAGTTCACGTCCACCATCAGTCCCGTCGCCTTCATCTTCTCCTGAAATTGTTCGCTGAGCGAAGCCAGCTGGTCCCAGTCTCGTCCCTGTAAAGTAAACTCTACGGGGAACCCTGATCCGGCGTCGTTGCCTCCTTGCGACAAATCGATCAGCAGCGCCTTGGATATTCCCGGCACTGCGCTCAAATCGCGACGGAACTCGGCCATGAGCTCCTGCTGAGTGAACGGTTTCTTTCGTCCGGACGGAACGGGCCGCGCTTTGGGCTGTTTCAGCGTCACGAAAATCATACCGGAATTTATCTCGCCGCCTTCGAACCCGCCCACCGCGGTGTAGTAGCGCTCGAACTCGGGCCGCCCCATGATGTAATTTTCAGCTTTCTTAAAAGTATCGTCGGTGAACTGAAGCGAGGAACCCACCGCGGTCTCGAGCGAAACGAGCAGCATGCTCTGGTCTTGCGCGGGCATGAGCTCCTTTTTAACGATACCGAAAAGCGAGAGCGACGCGATGAAAAGCAAAGTCGAGCCCAGCACCACTTTCCATCGGTGCGCGAGACACACGCCGAGCAGGTGGCGGTACTTTTCGCGCAGCCATACCACGCCATGCTCAACCAAGCGCGGCAGGCCTTTGAGCTCGCCGACCTGCAAAAATTGCGAACAGCGCATGGGTGCCAGCGTGAGCGCTTCAAGCAGCGAGAGCATGACGGCGGCCGAAATCGTCACGCCGAACTGTAAAAAGTACTTTCCGATCACTCCCTTCACGAAGAGCACCGGCACGAAAATCGCGAGGATGGCCACCGACGCCGCCATGGCAGGGAAATAAATCTCGCGCGCCCCCACCAGCGCCGCCTTCACCTGCGACTCGCCCGATTCGCGGTGCCGAACGATATTTTCGAGCACCATGATCGCGTCGTCCACCACGATGCCGATCACCAGCGTCAAGCCCAGCAAAGTAAACGCGTTCTGAGTGTAACCCAAGAAATAAAGGATGATGAAAGTTCCCAAGATCGAGGTGGGGATCGCCAAAATAATGTTGAAGGCCGAGCTCCAGGAACCCAGGAACATCCAGCATATAAGGGAAGTCAAGAGCGCGGCGAGTATCAGGTTAAAATTCAGTTCTTTCGTCGAGTCCTCAATGAACTTGGTCCCGTCGTAGTTCACGGCGAGCACCATGCCCTTTGGAAGCGTACTTTGGAGGTCGGCCACTTTTTTCGCGACGCGCTTGCCCACATCCACGGCGTTGGCGTTCCTCTGTTTCAAAATGCCGAGCCCCACGGCGAGCTTTCCGTTCACGCGCGACATCCCGCGCGCGTCGCTGAGCCCATCTTCGATCGTCGCGATGTCTTTGAGTCTAAACGGCGAATAAATCGGCCGCCCGCTCCGGTCCGAAATAATCAGGTTTTCCAATTCCGGAATCGATTGCGCTTCGCCCATCATCCGGAGGTTCCATTCTTTTTCCCGCGTCGCGAGGTATCCCGCGGGCATTTCGGTGTGCTCGTTCCGGAGCGCGTTCGTTACGTCGTCCACGGTAATTTCGCGCGCCTGCATTTTGGCGGGGTCCAGCCACACCCGCACCGCGGGCTCCACATACCCGCCCAGAAAAATGTCGCCCACGCCGGGCAGCGTCGTGAACTTATCTTTGAGCTCGTCCTTCACATAGAGCATCATGTCCTGCGCCGATCGGTCGCCCGAAAGCGAGATCCACATGAAGGGCTGGTCGTCCGGATTGATTTTGCTGATGACGGGCGGGTTCAGATCTTTCGGCAGTTCGAGCTGGGTCTGAGAAATTTTGCTCTGCACTTCTTGCAGCGCCACATCGATGTCGGTTTTTAAGTCAAACTCAATCGTGGTCATGGCCTGGCCCTGCCGCGCGACCGACGATATCTTTTTGACGCCCTTCACCGAGGTCATGGAATCTTCGATCACGTCCACGACTTCGGCTTCCATCACTTCCGGCGAAGCGCCCTCCCACTTGGTCGAGACGGTGAGCACGGGAAAATCCACGTCCGGCAGCATGCTTTTGCCGATCTGCGAAAACCCGATCGCGCCGAAAAAGATCATGGCGATCATGATCATCCAGGCGAACACCGGATTTTTGATAGATACATCCGAGAGCATCATAGGGCCGATATTTTACTACAATAAAGGCGAGCTGCAATATCAGTGATAAATCAGATGCACAAGGAGTCCCAATGACCGTAAAACAGTTGAAATCCTTAATTGCCGCAGGAGTTTTTTCAGCGGCTCTCCTCACCGGAGTATCGTACGCGGAGACCGCGCCGGGCACCGCCACCTCAGCGCCTGCCGCAAAGTCGAAGAAGATGCGGTCTAAGAAGATGAAGCACGCCACGAAGAAGGAAATGAAAGAAGCGGCGAAGCACGCCTGCGGCGGCCAGAATTCCTGCAAAGGCCATGGCGGTTGCGCCACTGACGGCAGCAAGGGAATGTCCAAAAACGATAAATTGCCTCAGCATTCTTGCAAGGGCAAGAACGACTGCAAAGGCCAGGGCGGCTGCGCAAGCTAATCCAGCCTTAAGTTATCAGCGAAAAGGTTCCGGGAGTTCCGTTTCGGGGCGGAAACTCCGGAACCCGCGCTGGTTTTCACCATCCCCCAAATTTTTATGCCATCATCCGATTATAAATCCTTGCCTAATTTAGGCGCCGGCATCGGCCTCCGCAAAGAACATTTCCAGTCTTTGAAGAGCACCGCGCTTCCCGTCCATTGGCTGGAAATCGTGCCGGAAAACTTCATGAACTTCGGCGGCTATCCCCAGGCGATGCTCGACCTCTGCGCCGGCCGCTGGCCGATCATTTCGCACGGCGTCAACCTTTCCATCGGCAGCACGGACCCTTTAAACGAAGAGTATCTCGACCGCCTCAAAGCCGTGCTGGCGTGCTCCAAAGCGCTTTGGTACAGCGACCACCTCTGCTTCACCAGCATCGGCGGGGAATATTTCCACGACCTGCTCCCGCTCCCCTTTTCTTTCGAAGCCGCCGATCACGTCATCGCGCGCGTGAAGAAACTCAAAAAACAAATCCAGACCCCGTTTCTGCTCGAGAATCCTTCCTATTATGTGCAGATGCCCGGCGGCCAAATGGACGAGGCCGATTTTTTCACAAAAGTTTTGAACGAAGCCGACTGCGGCATGCTGCTGGATGTGAACAACGTTTACGTGAACAGCAAAAATCACAATTTTGACGCGAAAGATTTCATCCGGCGTCTGCCGCTCGACCGCGTGGGGCAAATCCACATGGCCGGCCACAAGGACCGAGGCGACGTCATTATCGACACGCACGAGGGCCCGATCATCGACCCCGTCTGGGACCTCTACCGCTTTACTCTCGAAACCATGGAGCGCTCCGTCAGCACCTTGATCGAGTGGGACACGAACATCCCTTCCTTAAGCGAAGTGGTGCAGGAAGCCAATCGGGCGCGCGCCATCATCGCGCAGCTGGGCCTGGCGGGCTCCGTTATCTCGCAGAACGCCAACGCCCCCAAGCGGGACGCAGATCTCGAACCCAACCATCCGAAGCGCTCTCGCCTGGCCGAACGCCGCGAAGCCGTGGGAGTGTAACGACCCCATGAACCTCCGCAGCTATCAGGAAGAACTGAAGAAACTGATTTTTTACCGCGACGATGAGCCCGCGAGTTCCGCCCTCTGGAAGGACGGCATCCCCGCGCGATTGAATGTTTACCGCAACAACACCCGCTCCAACTGGGCCGACGCGCTGAACAGCGATTTCGCCCTCACCCGGAAGCAGTTCACGGAGGCCGAGTGGGAAACCCTCTCGCGCCGCTACTTCATCCGGCACCCCGCGGCCCATTGGGAGTTGAACCAGTCCATGGCCCCCTTCCCCAAATTCCTGTCGTTCCAGAAGGTGAAGCCCTATATTAAGGAACTGGCCGACTACGAATGGCACGATCTCAAGATTTTCATCGACCGCCAGGCCGTTCAGAAAGGCTCCGGCGTCACCAACCCCACCGCCGTCATCCGCGTCTACCAGCACCAGATATTCTTCTGGGCCGAATCCGGCGCCGCCCCCGACTCCCCCCCCGCCCAGAAACCCGAAGTCCTCGCGTTCTGGCGCGACTCCCGCAACACGAGCCACATCCTCGAAGCCGATCCTCTCATGATCCTGGCCATGGAACACTTCCGAAAACCCGGCGCGCGCATTGAAGACCTTGAACCTCTGCGAGCGCAACTGCTTCCCGATAGTACCGTTCCCCTCGAAAGCGTAATTCAAACCCTTAAAGAAAAAGAATTAATTTTGCTTTAATCTGTGGAAAACCAATCGTTCCAAAGGAGATCATGGGGATCATGATCACCCAGGCGGACATTAAAATCCAAATCCTTTTAGTTCACGGCCTCCCACCTTACCCAATTTTCTATAATAAGAACGCTAAACTACCTTCATAATCCAATGAGCACACAATTTATAACCAATCAAGATCGCCTGTTGTCGGATGTGGTCAATAATATATTGCCTTCTTCCGGAAAACTCTATTTCCTTGTGGGGTATTTTTATTTTTCCGGGTTTGAAGAGGTGTATAAAAATGTTATTGATAAAGAAATCAAAATACTGGTCGGACTTGAAATTGAAAAGGATATCGCCAATAAGATCCGCGAATTCGAGGTCATAGATGCCACCACAACTCCC
>JANLTE010000258.1:0-4291 GCA_031362785.1 Elusimicrobiota bacterium | reverse complement strand
AGTTGTTCCACTCGTTCTTTAGCGCCCAATGATTTGGTCGCGTTCAAAGCCGCTTCGAGGTTCACCTGGCCTTCCGAAGGAATATCCCCTGTGGGAAGCCTCTGCCAGGTCGGTTTTTCAAATCCCAAATCCGTCACGAGCGTCGTGGAGTCTCCGATCACCATTCCCCAGGGAGAATTGTAAAGCGTGCCGGAAAAAACGCGGGGACTTTTCACTTGGCTAGATTTCAGCCGATTCCCGCTTCCCTCGATCAGGCTTATGGTTAAATCGGATAGATCTCTTATGAACTGACCGCTCCCTAGCCCCGGTAAATCGAGCCGGTTGCGGTTTCCGGAAAAAACGGAAAAAGACCGGCTGGCGCCCAGGGAAGCAGACCCCGCGCCCCACTCGGTCTGAAATTGATTTTGATCCCCCAAAGAAAACGCCCAGCCGCTGCTCGAATCCCAACCGAACGCGGGGCCCACTCCCCAATTGAGCACTTTGTTATCGTTTCCGTTTAAGATGAACATTCCAAAAGCGCTGTGCACTCCCGAACCTTGATCATAGCGGCGCGCTTTAACTGAGCAGGAACTTCCGTCCATCAGAAAACTCCCCGCCGCGTGCCAATATCCGGCGCCTTGCGCGAAATAGCTGCTTTCGACCTGAATTCCGTCTCCCTTCAACAAGCACAGTCCGAGCCCGCCGCCCGCGTAGGCCCTCGGGCCGTACCCCACGCCTTGCGATAGACTAGTAGTACCCAACGATTCTCTCGGGTCCGGATCGACCAATCCCGCAGACAGCTTGGCCCGTTCTCCTTGGTGGATAAAAACCCCGAGCCCCCGAGTGAAGCCAACGCCTTGACCATAAAGTTGCGTTTCGTATTCTGACTCGGTTCCGTCGTGATTGACAAAAAATCCCGCGCCGAATATTCCTACTCCTTGCGAATGTCTCCGCGCGCGAAAAGTTCCCTGACCATTCGCAAATAACCCCCCAACTCCGCAGAGTCCAAACCCCTGAGAGTAAGAGCCCGTCACGATCGTTTTTATTCCCGATATATTGGGCAAATAAAATAGATCTATCCCAAAGATACCGGACCCGGCCGCGCTGCCGGTTGATCGAATCGTAATGTTTTCGCCAAAATCAATTGCAATTCGGATGCGACCTTCGGGTTGCCGTTCGGCTGCTCCTTCATACCGATTATTTCCGCCCAGTTTGAGAAATAGCGCCGCGTCATACAGCGATTGAAGATCGATGACCTCATCGTTTTTGCCACGAATTAAAACCTCTCCAAGTGCCGTTTTGAGCCGGAGCGGCAGTAAACCCTTATAAGTTTGCGACGATGCGTTCAACGCAAACCTTTGAAGCGCGGGAAGCTGTTCGTGGACGGCATTCAATACGATTCCGGCCGCAACGACGGAAGAGTTTTGGTCGAACCGTTTTAAAGAGGAAAAAATTTCCCTGCGAAAGCGGGGTGTTTTAAGGAGGTCCGAAACACTCTCGGCCGTCTGAAAATTAAAGTGCTCCAGGATTTTTCGCCTTTCTTCAAGCGATAAATCCTGATAGGATTTTTTGAGCGGCGCCGAAGCTTTTTGTATAGATTGGAGAATGACAGTAACGGAATTCTTCAATTCGGAAGGGAATTTATCCAACTCAGGATAGCGGTCGTCCAACGCCGACACTTCATCGAAACTGTTGGGTTGAACTGTTAGAATTTTTTTCATGAACGCCGCCAGGGCTTGGGGACTATGATCTTTCGCGAGGGACGCGTTCCAGCCTGCGACTTTTACGGGTCCGCGGACCGGATCCGCCAGAAGATTTTCAATTTCAGGTAACGAGTGCGGGGTTTCCCATCGCGGAGGGTTCAAGAGATCGGTCGAAGTGAAACGCAACAGCGGAAGAGCGATTTGTATTTTTTGCACGGAGGATTCGATTTTTTTTTCGATGGTCTCAGCCGGCAGGGACTGCATCAAAAGTCCTGCGAAGGATGCCGTGACAGCGAGTAAAGTTGCTGCTTTCAACGAATTCTTTTGATTCGCGCGCCGAGCTTTTTTAGTTTACTTTCGAGCCTTTCATAGCCGCGGTCGAGGTGGTAAATGCGGTGGATCACCGTTTTCCCCTGAGCGGCAAGCCCCGCAATCACCAGTGCGGCCCCTGCGCGCAAATCGGACACCATCACGTTTGCCCCGGACAGGCGAGGAACCCCCGTTACGATCGCTTCCGTGCCCCTGATTTCAATGGCGGCTCCCATCCGAGAAAGTTCTGCCGCGTGCAGAAAGCGGTTCTCAAAAACGGATTCCCTGATGACGCTCTTTCCCCTTACGAGCGACATCAATGCCATCCATTGAGCCTGGACGTCGGTTGGAAAATCCGGATAGGGTTTAGTGTGAACGCTGCTCGGCTTCAATTCTCTTAAATAAGTACAGCGAATGGTTTGCAAATTCTTGCGGGTCGGATCCTTGGCGACCTCCACTTTGACCCCGGTCTTTTTTAGCATATCCAGGATGCTTTTGATGTCCGCCGCTACTGCGCCCTTTATTTTTACCGATCCACGGGTAGCGGCCGCGGCGATCAAATAAGTCGCTGCTTCAATGCGGTCTGGGATCACTTCGTGGGTTGCGCCCGAAAGGTGTTTTTTCCCAACCACTCGGATCAATTTTTCTCCTGCGCCTCGGACGTCGGCCCCCATCTCATTTAGGAAATTCGCCAGGTCCACGATTTCAGGCTCTCGAGCCGCGTTGTCAATCACCGTTTCACCCTCCGCGAGCACCGCCGCCATCAATAAATTTTCGGTTGCCCCAACGCTTGGAAAACTGAAACGAATTTTTTTGCCCTTGAGCTTCTGGGCCTTCAGGCGGACGATTCCGCCTGAGAGCTTGCATTCTGCGCCGAGCGATTCAAAGCCGGCCAGATGAATGTTGATGGGCCTGACCCCAATCGCGCAGCCCCCGGGAAGTGACGCGGCGGCTTGTCCGGCTCGGGCCAAGAGCGGACCCAGCACCAACGCGGATGCTCTCATTTTGCTCACTAAATCGTACGGCGCCTCAGTTTTTAGGAATTCGTTCGCGCTCACGGTGACCGTATGGTTTTTTCGTTCTACTTTTTTGCCGAGATAAGTTAATAGGGAACAGGTCGTCCGGATGTCCACCAGGTCCGGAACGTTATGGAGCACGCAGGTTTCGTCCGTTAAAAGCGTCGCGAAGAGACAGGGCAGGCCGGAGTTCTTGGAACCTGAAACCTCCACTTCGCCCCGAAGGGGTTTTCCGCCCGAAATTATAATTTTATCCATGAATGTACGTTCCCATTAAAACTCTATCGATTTGTTGAGAGTCCTTCACCTTCTCAATTTCGCCAAACCCGGCGCGGCTCATGAGTTCTTCAACGGAATCCGATTGATCGTATCCAATTTCAAGCGCTAGAATGCCGCCGGATTTTAAAAATCTTGAAGACTGTTGAACCAGCGGTCGGATGACTTCCAGTCCATCCGCGCCGCCGTCTAGCGCCAGCCTCGGCTCAAAATGAATTTCGGCCTCCAAAGCGTTCAGTTCGGCAGTCTTGATATACGGAGGATTGGACAATATCGCGTCGAACGCTTCAGCCCCGTTCAATCCTTCAAATAATAATGAATGGATGAATATGATCCTCTCTTCAAACCCGTTTAAGATAGCATTTTTTTTTGCGAGTTGAAGGGCCTCCGCTGAAGCGTCGGTGGCCGTCAACGTAAGCCGCGGGCACGCGCTAGCAAGGCCTACAGCGATGCATCCCGACCCAGTGCCGATATCCAACGCTCTGCCGATCGATTCTTTGCCCAATTTTACAGATATTTTTTTGACGAGAATTTCCGTTTCGGGCCGGGGGATCAAAACCGACGGGGTGACTTCGAACTCGTGCCCCAGAAAGGGCTGCGTTCCCAAAAGATACGCGAGAGGAATTCTTTTGCTTCTCTCCACGATCAAATGATTATAAAGTTCGAAAGCGTCATGAGGAACATCGCTTCCATTCACGAGATTTACGGTCTCGCGAGATTTTGTGACTCTTAAAGCATGGTCCATAATCCATAAGCTTTCCCTCGAAGCGTTCGATACTCCCGCAACGCGCAAATCCAATTCCCCGCGTTTCAAGAATTCGGATACGGAAGCGTCCCATAAAATCGCGTTCATTTTACAATCCCGACTCCGCGGTCTGATTCTCTTCTTGAACCTTTCGCTCGGCGACCCTCAGGGCGTCAATCATGGGGTCCATATTTCCGTCCAACACTTCGTGGATGTTGCGCGTAGAAAATCCGATGCGGTGATCTGTGATGCGGTCTTGGGCA
>JANLTE010000225.1:0-4291 GCA_031362785.1 Elusimicrobiota bacterium | reverse complement strand
TCCTTCAGTCATATCTTTCGCCGCGTTTCCAATCGCTTTATATCTTTCGTGGCAGTTTTCGTTTTTATCCCATCAGCGGATCAACCAGCGCGCGTTTATCAGGAGCCGAGCCGTTCAATTGACCGCCCGCGGCGCGGGCGATCCCGTCAGGAAAAAAGCGCTCACGGCAATCGTTTCCATCGTGTTCTTAATATCCGCCGTATTCCTGCCGGTCCGCCAGATGGCGATGGATATGTATCCTTCGCCTTCATTGGGCGCCGACCAAATCTCGATGGTCCCCATCGAAAGGTACCCGGTGAAGTCTGTGAACCAAACGCCGGCCGTTCAGGAAATAATTCCGAAATTTATGCCAGAGGCGCGCTGGTGGACTTCCGAAAGATATAGGTCCCGCATCATCACAAATGTCGAGAACCGCCAGGCAGTGCGCCAAGCCGCCGCGTATTATGATCTTCCGGCCCGACTCGGTTTCGCCGTGTTGTCAACGGAGCTGTTCAATATGAGCGTGATCGAACCATTCACCGACCCGCTCGTGGTCCGGTATTTCGGTCACGGCACCGTGGGGATCGCTCAAATTAACACGGAGACCGCGCGAGCTCGGCTGATGAGCGATCCCAACCTTCGAAAAAAGATCAGCGAGATCGTGAAGGATGCGGGCAACAACGATGAGAAATATTGGAGGGAGGCCTCAACTGGTAAACTTGAAAGTATTCTCAACAACGACGAAGCCAGTATTTGGATCATGACTTCGTACTTGAAGGCGATCAACATTCGTCTTGGCATTAATTTTAAAATAAATCCGATGCCGGATCCTTTCGATATCGGCCAGAACATGGCCGCGTATCAACATGGCGTCATTTTGGTGCCGGAGGACGGGAGGCAGGCGTATAAAGAAGTGTTTGACAGAGCGTATAGCGAGGCCGTCAGCCGCGGCGGAAAGAGCGGAATTGATTTCGCTCGCAAAATTATTAACGGATCCGAATCGCTGAACGACGGCGAGAAACATTATTTGGAGCGCGCGGTGATCGGTGCGCTGGATTACAATTCTCCGGAACTCGATTCGACTTTTAACGACATTCAGGTTTTGCGCGGAGAACAGCCCGGCAACCCGTTGAGAATTCAATCGTTCTCGCGATTAAACGGGGCGGCGAGTCCGGTGAGTCCGTCGCGTCCTACATCAACGCCCAGCCCGACGGCGTCCCCATCGCAAACTTCGTCTCCGATTCCCGAGCCGGTCTCCACGCAAGCCCCGGCGCGTCAGGGCGGAAGAGTCGTTCGCGGGGACATCACCGGTTACAATCCCTATTTAGGCGGTATCAACCTGTCGGTTATGTCTCAGGAAAGGATTGATCAGGGGCTCGCCCCGCTCACCGCTTCCGGCGCGCCGTTTGAACCGCTCGTGATCATCACCCTTCATCCTGATGGCAGTCGGAGCTATCGGTACAATTCTGGCGGACATGTTGCGGCAGGTCCCATGTATCCTTTGGGAACTATAATCGTTATTGATTTTCCCGAACTTGATTCGAACGGCAAACGGACAGGCAACACTTTTCCTTTGAAAGCCATCGTCGCGGATCGGGGCGGCGGGGTCACTAGCCCGGGTCATTTGGATGTCGGATTTAGATATGAAGATGATGCGCAGCCGTCCGACCCTTACTCGGTTGATTTTAACGGGGGCGCGTCATTCAGCGTCGTACCAGGCGGACTCATGCTCTGGGTCCGGGATTGGCTTTTACCGAAGTTCGGCGTCCGCCTCTCTCCGGAATCATACCGGAAGCGCGCCTGGTTTATCGAAAACACTGTCACATTTATATTCAGCGGCTTAACTTTTGGATTAACAGCATACTTTTTGAGCGACGGAAACCCTGCTGTTGCGATGTGGGCCGCCTACTTAACGGCCTGGCCAATCTTCATTCTCGGACATACTGAACGCATCGCCGCCCTATTTGGGTCCCGCGCGACGCGGGAAAATCTAAGGATCGCCCAAATCATCGGAGCCATTAACCTCGCGATCGCCGGTTTTTACATCGGCGTTAACTTTGCCGTCCAGCTTCCCGCGGTTTTTCAGGGAACTTCTTTAATCGTGCCTTCCTTGTTGGCGTTAGCTTCATATATCGTCCATCTCATCTTAAATTAAGCGACCGGGCGGAACAGGCGGAACTATGTCGATTCGCTGCAAAAATACCTTGACCTGATCTCGCAGGGCGACGATTTTTCCACTGAGCTTCCGGATATTTTTCTGGTGATGGGCAGTCCCGACCTCAGGGCTTACGTTTATTTCGCGGTGCAATGGAAGAAAAACAAAGCGGATACGGGCAACGAAATTCCCATCGTGCTCGCCGGAGGGCGGGGTTCGGGCACGATCCCTTTGATCAATAAACTTATTGGCCGCTACGGAAATGAATCAATCACCGTCAATGTAATGGCGGGAGGTCAAACCGTTCCCATTACTTTAACCTTTGAAGACGCCAAAACTGACGACAGAATTAATGAGACGGACTTGGTTCGATGGCTTCTTAATAGATACGGAATTCCGGACGGGGCCATTAAAACAGAGACATTTCCGTCGGGAAACACAAGTGAAAATTTCGAGAGCAGCGCCGAAGTTATCGCCGAGGTCATCGAGGCGCGGGTTAAAAATAAGTTAAATCCCGCCATCGCAATTGTTACGGCTCCCCCGTATTTGCTGCGGTCAAACATGACGGCCATGAGGGTTTGGCGCCAAAACGGGCTCTACTGGCGCGCGCGAAGGTATCAGAGTTACCATCAAAAAGTTGGCGGATTATCGGATCAGGAGCTTATGGACCTCGGTTACTTTGTGGGATACCCTCAAAGCTATGTGGATCGATATCCCTGGCTCAACCCTCACAACGAGCTGAAGGGCGCCAAAGATGAACTTAATAAACTGAAAGCGCTTCTTAAAGGCAGGCCGATCGTGAGGGCGCTGGATGCATGGAAAGAACATTTGGACAGCATGGATGAACCGCTCAGCCGAGCGAGGCGGGACTTCGGGCGGTTCTTAGACCATCAAGTCGGGCTCGAGTTCGAAGAGCCAGGCGGGAGTCTCGTCATTGCTCCAGTTAACGATGCCGCTCCGGAAAGGGGCGTTTTTAACTCCACTCAGCAGCTCAGGGAAGAAGCGCCTGCGCGAATCCTGCGTATCCTGGAGGCCCATGGACTTTCGGCCGCGAGCTTAAAAGCGGCTGCCAATCTTATGAATTTCGTGGACGAGGTTTACCGGAAGTCTCTTGGCGATATGAAATTGTATCATCAGCACCCCCATAACCTCGCGGTCGCTTACGCGGAGCTGGAACTGGTTGTCGCGAATGGAATGGCATCGGAAAATAATATTAAAGTTGCCTTTTTGGCCGCGCTGCTGCACGATTTTCATGTGAGGAGTTCCGATGTGGCGTCATCGGCGCTCGTATCGGAAACGGTTCTACAGTTGCGCGATATGTTGAATCTAAATCAGGGCCGCGGTCCGCCGATTGACGCCGCGTATCAAGCCATAGTTACTGAATCGATGAAATATGAGTTCAACAAGAATATCTTAGTGTTCCTTGGAAAAATCCATTTCAATCAGGCCTGGCCTGAAGTTCATGCCATCATCCGCAGGACCGATTTTCCAGCCGATGTCAAAACGCCTGTGCCGCCCAAATACTGGAGTTTTTCCGGGGTTGGAACCGTTTCGGGTGAATTGAAGCGGGACATCGACCGATGGGCCGGCGGCGCGCTCGGCGCGTTGACCGCCAATCAGGTTCGCGCGAAGATTTATAAGATTCTCGTAAAAATCGATCGGGGGGACGGCGGTGCTGACGCGGAAGGTAAATCTGTTTCGCTCGACGAAAATCAGACAATATCCGCCCGCCGCGCGGTTATGATTGAATCGGCCTACTTCGAAGCGATGGCAAAAATTCCATCTGCTCGTCGACTAATCGTTCGCCGGCTGGCCGAGATGGCGGAAAAGGGCGCCGACCAAAGCGGTTTTTATTGGCTGATGAGCCCCAAAGCCGTTGAAGGGGAAATCGTGCCGGCCCTTACGAACGAGTTGGGCCTCAGCAAAGCAAGCAACCCGGGCAGTTATCCTTTCTTTTTCGTGCCGGTGCTGCTGGTTCCTCAAGTCCTGAACCTGATAGCGAAACTGCCCGTGAGTTTTAGGGAAAATTTTCTCGCCGTGATGGATCATTTCGCCAGGATTTCCACCGATGCCGGGGTTAAGATGCCGGGAAGCGGCATCGCGCCGCTCGGGAATGCCGTCGCCACTGCGGCGACTTTCACGCCGCTCGTTCCGAGA
>JANLTE010000179.1:0-5035 GCA_031362785.1 Elusimicrobiota bacterium | reverse complement strand
GCGTTGAAAGTTCAGGAGGGTTTATGTGGATATACAAATACTTACAAATGTTGTCCACAGGTGGATGAGAGGGGGTGCGACTATAAGAAGTGTGTGCCGAGAGAGGGAATCGAACCCACACGTCCCGGAGGACATGAGATTTTGAGTCTCACGCGTCTGCCAGTTCCGCCATCTCGGCATTGGTTTTGAAAACACATTATATCAAATCTGCCGCTAACCATTTATTTTTCCAACCGGAACGAATTGATGAAAAAAAGGTAGCGCGTTTTGGGGTGGTCGAGGAGAATCGTTAGCGATCGGATGTCTTTCATGTCCATTTTCCGTGAGTAGGGCGCGTTTCGGACTTCTTCAAGCGGAATACGGAACGCGTTAACGCCCGGCTGGACGATCCACTTTTTGTTAAATCGGTCGTGATAGTGATTGTCGTGCTTGTAGTCATCAATTTTTATTTCAATCGGAAAGGGCTCTTTCATGGTTGAAAACAGGTCGAAGGTTAAGGCGGAATATCCGGTCCAGTCGGGATAAGGTTCTTCGATTTTTATCCGTGGGTAATCGAACATGCTGGTCCTCATACGGAATACCGATTTTCCGCGCGCCTGCGTCCACTCTTCGGGAGGATTGCCGCGGCTGATCCAGCAGCCGCTTTTTTTTACGAACGCCATGCTCCACGGCTCGTTAAAGTCGCAAATAATTGGAAACGCGCGGTCCCGCTCGGCATTGGATCTCAGTCGCGTCAAGATCGGGACTAGCAGGAGTAAGGCCGAGATCACGCATAAAATCCGAATGCGGGGGACTGATAGAAAGCGCTTGGGTGGGAACATCTCGAGGGTTTTCCTGTCCACCGTGTACCACAATCCCAGAGCGATAACGGATCCCGCAATGTTGCGCAATATATCCATTGGGTCTGCGCTCCTAGCGGTGCCGATCTGGGTAATTTCAAGGATAAAGCCCAGCGAGGTCGATGCAGCGATTGCCGCTCCGTAATGCTGCAAGGGTGATTTGAATTTTTTTGACAGGAAGAGCCGAGAAATCATCAATGAGATCAGCGTCATCACTCCAAAAAAAGGTGCGTGGCCGGCGTTTTGGATTTCATTGGTCACATAGGTTACGCGAGGGACTTCGAAACCGTAGAAAAAAATCAACATCGCGATGATTGCCGATGCTAGCAAGGCCACTTGGATGGGGGGACGCCTAAACGCTTGTTTTATTTTTTCAAAAAGCGGCGTCATCTAAACCTCATTTTGAATTGGTATAATCACCGATAGCAGTTTTAATCATTGTTATGAAAAGAGAGCGCCCATGCCTAAGAAAAAGAAAGCGAAAACAAAACCTGCAAAACTCGTGAAAACCGCGAAGACTGCGAAAGCGAGCCAAAAAGCGCTTAAAATTAAGGACCGGCGCAGGTCGTCGGACCGCCGGCGCGGCGTGATCGATGCCATTTTTCAGCGACTCGTTAAACGCGATATCCTTCCCGACCGGCGGAAAGGCGACCGCAGAGCGGGCGGAAAAAAATCGCGGTAACCGCCAAACGGAACTAATCAGTTAAACGAGCAGAGGTATTCCGCCAGGCCCGAATCGACGGAGATCTCGAAGCCCGATTGGGCTGGCACGCTGAACGAATCTCCCGCCTCGTAACTTTTCCAGTCCTTTTCTCCCGCCAAAAGCGCCTTACAGTTTCCCGAAATGATATCCATCCGTTCCGCCGCGCCGGTATTAAAATGGTATTTTCCAGGCCTGATCATCCCCACGGTCTTCCGCGCGCCGTCCGAGAGCAAAATGGTGTGGCTCGTGACTCCGCCGTCAAAGTAAACGTTCGCTTTCAGTTGGACCGTCGCTTTCTCGAATTGTGATGGAATTTGCGCCATGGTCGCCTCCTGTTGGGTATCAGAAAATATTGAGGTTATTTTACTTTTTTCTGTAACCTTAATCCGGCGGAAGTGAAAGTGATGATTAAGAGAGGAAAACGCAATACCGCGAGTGTCGTCGTTCTTTTCAGGACGGCGCCGTTTTTTTTCGTCGCAGCACTTTATATAATCAAACTCCGAGGGCGCATCGAATAATGTGCGGGCGGGTGGCGGTTCTCGTTGCAGGGCGTGTAATGGAGTGTGCTGGAATACACTGGAATTAGGGGTAAAGTGTTACAAGTGTGTGACAGCCAAAGTTGATATGAATAAGGTTGAATATGTTTTTGATGATGTTAATGCACAACGCGAATGGTTGCGGCTGCACGCCATTGAGCAAGTGTATGACCCGTTTTCTCAGACGCGGCTAAAATCAGCAGGGGTAAAAACTGGGGCGAGGTGCCTTGAAATAGGCGCTGGGGCTGGTTCGATTGCTCGATGGATGGCGTCAGTATCAGGTCCCACGGGTCATGTCTCGGCGGTGGACATTAACCCGCGGTTTCTTAAAAATGAAAAAAATTACTTTGAGTTGATTCAGGGAGATATTTTAGAAGTCATATTGCCGGAAAAAGACTATGATGTTATTCATGCGCGATATGTTCTCATCCATATTCGGGAATATCGCAAGGCATTGGATAAAATAGTTCAATGGTTGAGGCCTGGTGGATGGGTGGTTTTGGAAGAGCCCGATTTCTTAACCGCTAAACCAGTGAACGGCACCAGTGAGGAAATAAACTCCATCCGGAGGGTCAACAAGGCCATTGAGTCTATGTACGCATCAAAAGGAACCCATCCTGGTTTTGGGTCCACCCTGCCTCCATTATTAGATGATATCGGATTCCAAGAAACTGCTGTAGACATGGATGTTCCTCTGATTCGTGGCGGGACGGGCGTATCGGAAGTGATGGCCCAATCAGCGGAGCAGCTTTCGGAACAATATTTGGCGACCCATGAGGCTTCAAAGGATGATATTCGAAATTATGTGGAGTACTGCCGAAACCCAAAGCGATGGGCAGTCTATTACGCCACGGTTGCGGCCTGTTCTCGAAAGCCAAAAGAATAGTTGAAAGGAGGAACCAACATGACCAAGATGAGATGTATAGCAACAGGATCAGCGGTGTTTGGGATTTTGTTCGTATCGGATTTTTTGATACATGGTCTTTTGATGAAAGGGGCTTACGAGGCCACCGCTTCGCTCTGGCGTCCGATGGGAGAGATGCAAAGCATGATGTGGACGATGTGGGCGCTTTATTTGGTGGATGCCATTATTCTTCCTTTTCTGTATTCCAAAGGCTATGAGACCGGTAAAAGCTCCATAGGGCAAGGCATTCGCTTTGGGCTGGCCATCGGTCTCCTGATGTCCACGGGGATGAGCTTGGGCACCTACTTTATGATTCCGGTTCCTGTATCGATGGCGATCAGCTGGTTTGTCGCGGGAATGATACAGTTTACCATCGTCGGTGTCGCCATTGCTCTCATTCACAAACCAAACTTGAATTAAATTTATAATTGATGTAAACGGGCGGGTGGCGGAACTGGCAGACGCACAGGACTTAAAATCCTGACTTAGGCAACTGAGGTGAGGGTTCGATTCCCTCCCCGCCCACAGTTCATTGTAGTTGCGGGGAAGAAAGTACTCGTTCCTTAATTCGAAGGAATGAGGGCAACGAGTGCTCCCCGCCCAACGGATTTGCAGCAAAAATTGGAACAGAAGGTGAACGCATGAACATACTTGAGCAGACGATCGAAGATTTTTATCAAAACTGTGACGAGGATAATCAGTCGGAGTACGCGACCCCGCGGATTTTGCATTCGCTGATCCTCGCGCAGAGGCCGGCGGTGGTGGTCGAGATCGGCTGCCACATGGGATTTAGTTCCATGGCGATGGCTTCGGGGCTCAAGTTTAACCATGAAACCGAGCCAAGCGCTTATTTGCAGAAATGGAAGCGGGAGTATCACGATTTTCAGGCCGTTAATAAGGTGAAGGGGAAACTTTACTGCATCGACCCGAAGCGCCAGCCGCATTTCAATCGCCGCATGGAAAAATTCGGCTTGGGCGAATACATCGAGTTTTTTGAAATGCCGGCGGGCAAGGTAGACCGGAGCCGGATTCCAGAGATCGATTTCCTTTTCATCGATGGCAACCACGATTATTCCGCCGTGCTGGACGATTTTAAAAACTACTTTCCCAAAGTAAAATCGGGCGGTTACATCGCCATGCATGACTACTTCCCCAATTCGCCCACTCCTGCGATGCCCTGGTGGGGACCAAACGTGCTTGGAAAACAGCTGAAAGAAGTTTACGGGTTCACGGATAACCTCATCATCGACACGTCGTTTTCGGGTCTTGCGATCTACCGCAAAAAAGTCGATCACATCGACTATGATTTTTACAGCAAGAGTCTCGCCAAGTGCTTCATGCAATTCTACTTGCGAAAATATCGTGAGAAATTCCGAAGGATCGTTAATAAAACCAAAAGCGCCTTCAACTAGGGGCGCGATTTACTCCCGCAACTGATAACCTCCAGAAGATTTATTTCATTTCTCATATCGCTGAGTTTCCTGCTGCTTGCGGAGCGTCCGGTCTTCGCCGGCAATCCAACTCACGCCAGGCATGACCCAGACGCGCAGGAGTTCCTTAAGAATATGGGATCGCGAAATCGGGCTATTCGGGACGATGCGTCCGAGCGAATGTCTGAGTTGAACTTGGATGAGCGAAAAAAACTGGTTCCGCACTTCGTGCACGCTTTGAAGGAAGATTCGATTCAATTACAATTGGCGGCGGCCATCGCGCTTGGGAAGATGGGTGTCTCGGCGGGCGGTGCGATCCCCGCTTTAAAAGACGCGCTCGTTTCTGACGATGCTGACCTTCGCTGGGAATCCGCGGTGGCGATCGTGCTCATCGATCCCAAAGTTTCCGAAGCGGTTCCGATATTAACTGAAGGCCTGCAAGATGCGAGGGTTGAAGTTCGCTGGGATGCGGCATACGCTCTTGGAAAAATTGGTAAGGCGGCGCAAAATATCGTTCCCATTTTGACGGAAGGGCTAAAAGACAGCGATTCCGACGTTCGCGCGCAGGTGGCCTACGCTTTGGGTGAGTTGGGTGTCGTTGCGGAGAGCGCGGTTCCAGAGCT
>JANLTE010000162.1:0-4547 GCA_031362785.1 Elusimicrobiota bacterium | reverse complement strand
AATTCAAAAAATGCGGGAAAAATTTTAAACATTGGCCGCCCAGCCCCATCGCTGATCGAGCAAGCTCAGTTAATCTCATGGAAAAAAGAAATCTATGTTAAGAAAAAGAAAGAATCATGGAGAAAAATTGTTTCCAATTTTAATGGTCTGGCGCAGAACACATTACAAGTTTTTTTAAAGATGATTGTTTCAGAGAAACCCATCATTCATGAGACTGATCAGGCCGATGAAACGAGGATCGCTTACTTAAGGAAAATGTTCTGCCAAAGGGCGGATAGCGGATCCGGAGATTTTTTGAACGCAGTCCTAGTTGCGCGGCAGACGATCACATCTTATCACCCAAGTTCAATTGAACTTGGGTTTTTTGTTGCGCGTCCGATTTAACATGAAATCCAGGGGAGACCGAACATGATTCACTATTGGAACCGGCAGAAAAACAGGGCCGCGCTTAGATCCGTTGCAGCGCTGGTCGTCGCGAGCTTTTTGTTCACCACCATCAGCGCGCCGTTCGCCGAGGCTTCGTTCTGGGCGGATCGGAAGAAGTCCGTGGATGCGCTGCAAAGGGACACGATGCGGAAGAGCGCGCGCAACGATCAGGGCCTGCAGCTGGCCTCCGCCGCTGGCATCGCCAATGGAGGCGCATTTCAAAACAGCATCGATTCGCTTTCGCCCGCAAAAATATCTGTAGACCTTACCCAGGAGCTCGATAGCGCGGCTTCAGCCGTTAAGCCGGACGGCACGATCAATCCGGACGCGCTTCAAAAGATGATGCAGCGCAACAAATCCGCGCGGAGCGTTGCGCACCGAGACGTCGCCGGCATTCCCCGCGAAATGATCGAGCTTATCGGCTCTTACGGCAGCATCGAAAATTCTTACATTGCAGCGGGACAAAAGGTCGGCTCCGCGAACGGAGCGCTTACATTCAAACAGCCCTTCGTGATTCATGTTCAGGACGTGCATAACTATGCCAGCGCGCAGAAGAACATTGCCTTTCTATCAAAAAATCTCATCGAGTCTGGAATCGCCATCGTGGGCGTTGAAGGGTCCCTTGGAAAAATGGAAGGCCTCGAGAAGTGGAGAACTTATCCCGATAAGGAAAGTTTATTGGAAGTTGCCGGGTATTTGATGGATAGCGGATTTCTATCCGGCATTGAGCTCGCAGGTCTCGCGCAGGAGAATAAAAACGGAATCAAACCCGCCGAGTTCTTTGGCGTGGAAGAAAAAGCGAGCTATCAAGAGCAGGTGAACGCGTTTAAATCCACACTCGATAAGTCCAGTAAAGCTTTGGAATGGCAAAAAAGCAGAGAGGTGGCTCTCACAGCGCTCAAACAGAAAGTTTACGACGAAAATCTCATCGCTTTGGATCGAGCCAAAAACAGTCACGACAGCGGGAGCCTGAATCTCGGCGAATGGCTTCAAGTTTTGGCTGCAAGCAACATGCAAAACATTTCCGGATCCTACCCCAACATTGACAAGTATTTAAAAACCTACGATGTTGAAAAATCGCTCGATTTTAACCGCGTGAAATTGGAGCAGGGCAGGGCCTTAAAAGAACTTTCGGAGAAATTAAATAAAAACGAGCTCATGGTCCTTTTGGAAGAGAGCATCCTTTATCGCCTTGGGAAGATCGAAAGCGGTGTGTTTTATGGGAATGTGAAGGAACGGTGCCGGAAAGCGGGCATGAAGCTGACGCCTGAGCTGTCGCGCTATGTGGAGTATGTTCTGGGGGTTGAAGGCATTCACCGTAACGGTTTATATAAGGAAGTCGGACAGATGGAGTCGGCGGTCTGGAAAAAATCAATCCAGAGTAACGAGCAACAAGCTGTTTACGATTTAGACAACGATTTCCGTCTTGTGAAGAAGGCTCTCGACTTCACTTTAAGTCCCGACGACTGGAAAAAGATCAGCGAAAGAAAAAGAGAGATATTTCAAATCGGTGAGAGGTTCAAAGAAGTCGAACGGATCGAAGCGCCGAGCAAAGCGCCGAGTGATTCAGAGGACCGACTCGTCGTACAAGTTTTAGAACATGCCGCGCGATTCAACGAGCTTTCCGAAACGCGCAGCGAGATCTTCGTCAAAAATCTAACCGGGCGGATGACCGAGACCGGAAAGACCTCCGCCCTCCTGATCGCGGGCGGATATCATACGAGCGGCATTGAACAGAGGCTCAAAGATAAAGGCGTATCTTTCATCACCCTCCGTCCGCGCCTCGAGCAGGCCGACATCAAGGAAGGCCGCCACCCTCTTGACGCGTTCCGCAGAGACCTACTCCCTTTGGAGAAGGCCTTCATGCCCGAAAAAGTAACCTTGGCGCCCGAAGGAGCGTTGGGGGGAGTCTCCGGGACAATCACTCCGGTCGCTTCGGCAGTTTCTGGAATTTTTAAAACGGTTCTATCCGCGCTTTCGATCGCTAAGCATCGATTGGATCCCAGAGTTAAAACTGATGCCGCGACGGGTATCCGAACGGTCGCGTTGGAAACCGACGATGGATCTTTTGAGGTCCAACTCGCGCCAGAAGGCGTTCAGCCGCCCATTAATTCCGTAGCGTCCGGCGAACTCCGGAATCCGCTGGCTCAGAATGCCAAAGTCACCTATTTTACATTGATCAAAATTAAAACTTGGTTCCATCCGGTTTCATGGCTTAAATCAATCCTGCCATCAATAAATAGCACTGTGACAGGTCGCTCCGATCGCACATCAGGGCTGAGCATATTTCACGGCCCCGAATGGTATGAGAAGCGCGTCGCGCCGGTTTGGGAAAGCTCTGTCATTGGTGGCCTTATGATGGTGCTCGGATTTGGTTTCACATTTTTTCTCTTAGGTTTCAACCTCCCTTTTGATCATTCTGTTAAAGGGGTTTTGGCAGTTTTCCTCCGCTCGGTATTGCTCGTACCCGTTATCTCAGGCCTAGGGGCGGTGCATGCCGTCAAGTACTATAAAAATTTTCATGGGGATAAAATTGCTCATATCGAGCAGGGTGCTGTTGAAAAAATTCATGGCTATTCTATGGGCGCCTTAGTTTTGGTCGTCCTGATGTCTTCCCTGATTTATCCTTTCGTAAATAATTTTAATCACATATATATCATTGTGGCCGGATCTGTTGGCTATACGCTAACGCATATTGGAATGCACCTCGACTTTAACTCCAAGCATCCGAGAGGTCAGAGGCTCAGCTTGATTGGTTCGGGTCCTTCGTCGATTCGATGGAATGGGAAACGCGTGCGGAGTTTGGACGATCTTAAGAATTCGGACATCAAGGATAAAGTGGTTCTAGTGCGAGTCGATTTCAACGTCAAATATCCGCTTTCTTCCGCTAATGACAACAGAATTCAGGAAACGCTGCCTCTGATTCGGATGCTCAAAGAAAGAGGCGCGGCAAAAATAGTCCTGATGTCGCATCGGCAGGCGGGATCCGGCGTGACGCTGGAAGACACGCTTCGACCTGCGGCCGATCACCTGGCTCAGTTGCTTGGCGAGCCGGTCCTCATGGGGCCGAATTATCAGGGCGAATGGCCTAACGAGCTCACGCTTGCGATTCAGGAATCTCAAAAAGGTTCCGTCCACTTGATGGAAAACACGCGGTTCCATAACGGAGAATCGGTCAACAGTCCCCAATTCGCGCAGAAAATCGTGGATGCCGTCCAACCTGGATTGTTCATTCAGGAGGCGTTCGGAACGCTGCACCGCAGCCACGCGTCCATGGTTGGGGTCCCTCAGATTCTCGCTCAAAATAAAGTTCCTAGCGTTGCTGGAATTTTAGTCGCAAAAGAAATGAGCATGATCAGCCAGTCGCTCGAAAGCCCGAACCGCCCGGTGGCGGTGGTCATGGGCGGCGCCAAGCTGACCGGCACGAAAGAGGAGCCGGGCAAACTGGATGTGATCCGCTTCGTACTCGGCCGATTGAAAAAAGATGACATGATCGTGATCGGCGGAGCCATGGCTTACACTTTCATTATCGCTAAAAACATTAAAGATCGGGGCATGATACTGGATGGCTTTACCGAAGGCATTGTAAAGGGACTCGCGGAAGAATGGGCTGGAAACTCCAGGGTCGAGCTCGATAAAATCCGCGAAGCGCTGGAGGTCCTGAACCAGGCGGAGCGCAATGGCGTCCGGATTATTCTTCCCGTGGACCATGTCGTATCGAATGTCGCTCCGGAAAATGGACAGTTCCCATCGGATGCAGTTGTTTTTGAAGCCGATCGCATTCCCGCAATGCATATGGGCGTTGATATCGGACCTAAAACACGAGCGTTGATTTCCGACGCGCTCTTGGGCGCCAAAACGATCCTAATGAACGGTCCCATGGGCGTTTTTGAAGACGACCGCACTTTCGATGGAACAAAATCGGTCGTTGAAACTCTTTTTATCGCGGAAAAGTCCGGAGCGTTGGTCGTGGCGGGAGGCGGGGAAACCGTTGCGGCCATCGCCAAGGCGAGAAACGCAGGCGCTGAAGGAATGGTTTCCCACGAATCAACGGGCGGCGGTGTGTTCCTTCAGTTAATTGCGGGCAAAAGCATTCCGGGACTCGAACCCCTCTTTGAGGG
>JANLTE010000149.1:0-4725 GCA_031362785.1 Elusimicrobiota bacterium | reverse complement strand
ACGAGGATGAGAGATCATTCGCTGTTTGACCCGGAGACGGGGCACTATTCAAATGCTCAAGACATCTCAAAAAATTCAATCGAGGAACTCCATCGGTTCCTGTCTGCGAGCCGCAAAGATTTTTTCATCTTCCCTGATTTTTCGATTTACTATGGGATGATTGGCAAACTCTCGACTCAACCGCTTCTGCTTTTTTCAAATGGAAAATCATATTCGAAAACTTACGATGAGTCTCTGGATGAGTGGATCGTTTCAGGCTTAGAAAAACAG
The DNA here is from genome assembly GCA_031362785.1 of Elusimicrobiota bacterium. Classification (GTDB taxonomy): domain Bacteria; phylum Elusimicrobiota; class Elusimicrobia; order 2-02-FULL-39-32; family 2-02-FULL-39-32; genus JANLTE01. Next base: position 4,455 of record JANLTE010000149.1, on the reverse strand, counting down.
TCCGTCAAAATCGTGGTGCTGGAGGAAACTTCTTTTTTTGGAACGCCCAATCGCTTGCATGATTTCCCCATGCTCGAAACTTATATCGCCAAAAATTTCAAGAAAACTTCTCAAATAGGAATTTTTCAAATCCTCGAAAAGGTTCCCGCCGGTTAAACGCCAATGAGCCAAGATCCCATTTTTTCATATGACGCTTGGAGCAGGAATTTGCCCGACCTAACTCAACTTTATCGATATTCCGTTCCCTATCCCCATATCGTGCTGGACGACTTTATGAATCCATCCGTTTTGCGAAGCGCCGCCAGTGAGTTCGAGAGCCCGGAAAAAGATTGGGTCCACTATATTCACTTAAACGAAAAGAAGCGTGGACGAAGCGAGTACGCTGGTTTCGGTTCCGCCCTAAAATCGATCGTGGATGAATTTGGTTCCGGGCGCTTCCTGATGTTTTTGGAAACCATAACGGGCCTTGAGGGCTTGTTCCTGGACAATGAACTGGTGGGAGGGGGGCTTCATTTGACCGCTCGGGGAGGTTTTTTGAACATCCATACAGACTTCAGCTCACACCCCCATCACCCGGACTGGCAGAGGACACTCAACCTCATCATTTATTTGAATGATGATTGGGAAGAACAATATGGCGGTGGGCTGGAGTTGTGGGCTGGAACGATCAAAAAATGCGTTAAAAAAATAGCTCCTATTTTCAACCGCGCGGTCCTTTTTTATACTGGAGAAAAATCGTTTCACGGGCACCCTGACCCTCTCAATTGCCCCGAAGGACTGATGCGAAAATCCATCGCTCTGTACTACTATCGAACCGTTTCCCGCCACAATCGAACTACATCCACTCGATACTATTCTCGGCCTCAGGATTCTTGGGCGCATCGATTTTTCATCGCGGTCGATAACGCGTTGTTGGTTCTTTACCATCATTTGAGGATGCGTCTTAAATTTAGCGACCGGTTAGGAAGCCGAATATTAACAATTTTTAAATTCAAATGACAATCGGGAAAAATTGGGCGCGGTCGAATCGGAAAATCCTGGATTTGATCGCGTTAGTCTCCTTAGGGTTATTCGCATATCAGTTGACGTTTATGACGGGTGAAAGGGGGTTTTTCGCCTTCAATCAGTCTCTGGTATTCGATGCCGGCTGGCGAATCCTTTCGGGCCAGATTCCATATAAAGATTTCATTTTCTCGCACGGCTTCGTCCCTTTTGCGATGCAGGCGGTCTTTTTCAAACTATTGGGCGTCAACTATTTCGCGTACATTTTTGGAGCCGCCATCGTTAACGCCGCGGCGGCTTTGTTAGCCCTTTTCATCATCAGGATTCTGTTTCCCGAACGACGGCTCCTATCCTATCTCGCAGGGTTTTTAACGGCTATTTGGTTTTACCCGCCCATCGGCACCCCTCAGCCAAACTATACGGGGCTTTTCTTCACCTTTGCGGCGCTGTGCTTCCTCCTGTTCTCCATTTTCCATTTTGACATGATAGAAAAAGGAAGGAGTTTTTTACTGTCCCTGTCGGGCGCGCTTGCGTTTGTTTCCTTCATGAGTTTTCAGGAGGTGGGCTTGATCATGCTTCCCCTTTACCCGGCGCTGTTGGCCGCGGCTTGTTTTACATCTCGAAAAAAACTCATCCTTCGATGCGCGAGTTTTTTTGCCGGACTCCTGACTTGCGGATCGTTATTTGCACTTTGGGTATGGCATCAGTCGAATTGGGATATCTTTTGGGCGCATGCCATTAGGGTGCCTATGAAGATGTTGAGCGAAAGAATCCGTGGCGGCGGCTGGACCATGATTCTGGAAACTCTCTTGATGGAGTTTTCTCCCGCGACAGCGGTCCCGTTGTGGATGAGGATCGGCACGCTCATGACGTACCTTATTTCAATTTTTGTTCTTCGCCGCATTCTGCTCTCTGGCTTAATGATTCGAACGAAGGGCGGCAACCCTGCGGATCTTAACCAAACCGCACCCGTTTCAGATCAAAGAAGACAGGCCGTCGCGGCTCTATTGAGTATCGGCCTCATCCATCTCCAGTACTTTTTTAATAACATTCCGGTCGGCTGCTATCACAAGGGATGGCCGTCCGTCGGCATCCTGTTTTCAATCGGGCTTGGGCTCTTGTTGGGTGAGTGCCGGTGCTTCCATTTTGGGCGCGCCATTTCCAAAGAGGCAGGGGGTGTGGGCGGCGTGATTAGAAAGGGCATGGAGGGAGGTTTTACTATCGTGCCCATTATTTTGGCGTTTTTTATTTCCTGGGCCGGGATACAAAGCGCGTTCAGCCGGCAGCTGCAATTTCCCTCTGAGATGGTTCCATCCCAATTCCCCCGATACTTTAAAGAGGAAAGTTTGAAGAATTTGAAATGGGGGTATCCGACCGTGATCGCAGACGGAATATCCATCCCGCTGGTGGGTTTTGAGCTCAAGGCGGATGACGTTTCGGAGCTGTTGAGAATATTAAAAATGAAAAACAAAAATTTTTTTATTTTCCCCGACCATACCATTTTTTATGGTCTCGTTGGGGTTCCGTCTCCGCAGCCTTTATTGTCTTTCCGTGCGAATGCTGGGTATTACGATTTTCAATTGGACGAAAAGATTGTGCTAAGCTTGATTGAAAACAACGTAGAACTTATAATCATCGAAGAGGGATCGCTATTAGGCGTCCAAGCGATCTTAAATGACTTTCCATTTTTAAGAGTTTACCTCGATAAATATTTTAAATCTACCAAAAAAATTGGGTTTTTCAACCTTTATGAATTCAAGTAATTTGAGCGCCTCAAAATTGTTGAAAGAATCGGTATCCGGTTTTAGGAAGCGTTTTCAAGAGGCCGTTCAATGGGCGCGGAAACCTGAAAATCAAGCCGCGTGGTTTCTGGTTGTCGCCTGCGGATTCGCATATGGCCTAGGGGTATTGGCCCTGATAATCCAGAGCACGCACTTTACATTCAACGGACCCTCGGATATTGTCGGATGGGTTTCGGTTCACCAATACCCCAAGCAGCAGGAGCTCTATTACTATCTCTTCGCTCTTGTTTTGGTTCCCGCCATTACGGTGCTGTGCTGGTCGATATGGTTAGGGTTTTTCGTTTTACTCTCTCGTTACACGACCGCATCTATCGAATCCCTCATGAATCAAACTGCGTTCACGTTTCTTCCTCTTTTTCTGGTTTTGGGAGACGCATATTCTCGTGAAGTGACCTTCGTGGCGCTCTGCGGCTGGATGAGTTGCGTCGTCGCCCTGAATCTTATTCTGTTCTTATATCAGCGCTGTCGCCGCTTCCTTCTTTTTCCAGCGCGCGGCGGAGCCGGTTCTCCCTCAACCGCGCCCCTGCGGCCTCAGCCAGAGGTTTTGTCGTCTTATCGGGGGGCTGAAATACTCACCCGCACTTCAAGAAAGATCGCGTCGTTATTAGAGTTTAAGGAAACGGTTACAGGGTGGTTCGAAAAAAATATATCGTCCACCGATCAGAAAAATACACATTTAATTTACGAATTTTTCACCCGCGTTCTCATTTATTGCGTCATGCCCGCCTTGCTTTACGCCGCGCTGTTTTCGTTGGATCCGTTATATTACGACATTGACTTGTTTCATGAGGGGGAATTTTTAGCCCCATTGAATGAAATGTTGCGCGGTAAAATGCCGTACAAAGACTTTTATATTCAACACGGCTTATTCGTGAACGCTTATTTTCCTTTGTTCGCTTCGAAATTTTTGGGCGCCACTTTGGTGGGATGGCGGCTGTTCCAATGCCTGATTCGGCCTTTGGGATATGTTTGCCTTTATTTCTTGGGCACCCAGATTTTCAAAAGCCCCGTAACGGCCATTTTTGCCATATTTGTAGTTTATATGCCCGATTTGCAGAGGACCGAGCGTTTCAGCTTGGGGCTCATCAGCGTGGCGCTGGTCGCTAATCACCTCGGAAAGCGGGAATCGTGGGACTTTGGCCTTGCAACGAGCGCGAATCGTTGGATTCAAAAAGCCAAGTTCGGACTGCATTTCGGGTGGCGCTTGGCCATGGCAGGGTTGGCAACCGTGCTCGCGTTTTTTCACAGCACCGAAATTGGCCTCTACGCGTTTGCAGCCATCGCTTTGTTCCTGATTATATCGGAAATTATCGACGGCCGGGATTCCCGCCGCGCTTTGTGGGCGCGGTTCCTCCCTATCGGTTGTTATTGCGCGGGAGTCGCCCTAAGTCTTTTGCCGTTCCTAATTTATTTTTCTTGGCACCATGTCCTAGGTTATTTCATTGATAACATTTACAAGCAATGCGCATATCAAGTTGCGATATGGGGGTTGCCGTTTCCGCCGCTTTCGATTGAACGCCCGATGGGCGTCGGAGTTGTTCGGGGGTTCTTGGAAAGCGATACTGTTCAGTGTTACCTGTCGATCTTTTTCTATCTGATTGGGGGGACGTTCCTCCTGCATCAAATCGTTCGGGGGCGGAGTTCCCTGTCT
>JANLTE010000138.1:0-9931 GCA_031362785.1 Elusimicrobiota bacterium | reverse complement strand
GCGCCAAGATCGGCATCACGCGCATCCACCTCGAAGAAGACGCTGGGAAACTGATCCACCAGGTCGGTTCGAAGGAACTGGATTACTCGCTCGTGGACTTAAACCGCACGGGAATCCCGCTCATGGAAATCGTTTCCGATCCCGACATCCGATCGCCCGAGCAGGCGCAGGATTACTTGACCACGCTGAAGATGATCCTGCAATATCTCGAAGTGTCGGACTGCGACATGGAAAAGGGGTCGCTGCGGTGCGATGCCAACATCTCGATCCGCCCGGTGGGAGAAACGAAGCTCGGGAACCGCGTGGAGCTTAAAAACATGAACTCGTTCCGCGGCGTGCGCGACGCGATTTATCACGAGATCGCGAGGCAGATCGAAGCGACCGAAAACGGAGAACGCATCGTTCAGGAAACGCGGCTTTGGGACGTGGACAAACAAGAAACGCGCACCATGCGTTCGAAAGAACAGGCGCACGACTATCGTTATTTCCCTGATCCCGACTTGCCACCCCTGCTGCTCGAAAAAGATTGGGTCGAGAACCTCCGGAAATCGCTGCCGGAGCTTCCCGCCGCAAAGCGAAAACGGTTCGTCGAACAGTTTAAATTGTCAGACTACGACGCGGCCGTGCTGACTTCGGACAAGGCGCTCGGCGCCTACTATGTAAGAGCGATCGAATCGGGACCGACGGCCAACCATAAATTGATCGCCAACTGGATTACGACGGAACTGACCGGACGGCTGAACGCCCAAAATAAATCGATTGATGATTCCCCCATTCCGGCGGAACACATCGCAGAACTGGTCCGACTGATAGACGCCGGAACGATTTCAGGAAAAATAGCCAAGACCGTTTTCGACGACATGTGGCAGACGGGAGACAAACCTGAAACGATCGTTAAAAATAAAGGCCTCGTGCAAGTTTTGGATAAAAGCCAGATCGAAAAATGGGCGCTGGACGCCATCGCTCAAAACAAAAGGGCGTCCGATGAATACAAAGCCGGAAAAGAAGAGGCCATCGGCGCTTTGGTGGGAATCGTGATGAAATTATCCAAAGGCCAAGCCAACCCCCAGCTCGTTAACCAAATCCTCAAAGAAACCCTCCGCAAGTAATCCGTTTTCCTTACCTTGACAGCACCAAGCTAAAGTTGTATTTTGCTGAGGCATGAACGCAAAAATCAGTCTCACCTCGAGAGGAACGCTCTAGTGGCCATTCGCTTTGGAACCGCGGGCTGGAGAGCGGTGATCGCGCAGGACTTCACTTTTCATAACGTGCGCGTCCTGTCGCAGGCGATCGCGGACCATTTGAAGTCCGAAAAGCTCCAGCACAAACAGATCATCGTCGGATACGACACCCGTTTTCAATCCGAAAATTTCGCCAGCGCCGTAACCGAAGTATTGACGGCCAACGCCATCCAGGTTTTGCTCACCACCCGCGACGCTCCGACTCCGGTACTGGCGCACGAAATCACGGAGCGCAAGACCGCAGGAGCTGTCAACGTTACGGCGAGCCACAATCCGGCGGAATATTCCGGAATCAAATTTTCCACCGCCTGGGGCGGACCGGCGCTTCCCGAAATCACGAAATCGCTCGAAGAGCGCTGCGCCGGCATCATTAGCGAAGCGAGGCCGCTCGTTCGCATGCCGATCGCCGACGGAAGAAAGAAAAAACTGATCGTGGACTTAGACCCGCTTCCGAGCTACACGAAGCACATCCACAAACTCATCGATTTTAAGGCGATCAAAAAATCCAAAATGACCGTCGTCTGCGATCTGCTGTACGGCACGGCGCGGGGTTATTTGGACGCGCTGCTCGAAGACTGCGATTTGAAACTGACGGTGCTGCACAACCACCGCGACGTCTTGTTCGGAGGCCACCACCCCGAACCCGCCAAAGAAAATTTAAGCGAGATGATGATGGTCCTAAAAAAGCAAAAGGCGCATCTGGGGCTTTCGACCGACGGCGACGCGGACCGGTTCGGAATTTTAGATTCGGACGGATCGTTTCTGACACCCAACGAAATTTTACCGCTGGCTCTGGACCATTTAATGAGGACGCGCAAGGGGTCGGGAGTGGTGGCCAGGTCCGTAATGACGAGCCATTTTCTTGACGCCGTCGCGAAACTCCACGGCGTGGAAGTGCGCGAAACTCCCGTCGGCTTCAAGTTCATCGCAGACGTCATGCAAAAAGAAGATTTCATTTTAGGCGGCGAAGAGTCGGGCGGGATGACCATTAAAGGGCACATCCCGGAAAAAGACGGAATTCTCGCCTGCCTGCTGATGGCGGAAGTCCGAGCGGCGGCAAAAAAACCTTTGCGCCAATGCCTGATGGACCTCCAGAAAAAAGTTGGATTTTTTCTGACTGAACGGTTAAACTTCCACATCGCCCCTGAAAAAATGGCGGCGCTTAAAGATAGACTTTCCATCCGTCCACCGACCCGCTTTGGAGACTTCACGGTCAAAAGGATCGTTGATATCGACGGATTCAAATTTATTTTCAAAGATCAGTCCTGGATCGGTATCAGGCTCTCAGGAACCGAGCCCGTCGTCCGCCTCTACGTTGAAGCGGACCATCCTAAAAAGATTCAAGCCCTCATTGTCCAAGGCAAAAAAATCATCGGGGTTTAATACCCCCCTTTTACCCTCCCTACTTCTTCGCGCGCTCTTCTTTTTCGTCCCAATAGTTCTTTTCAAAGGGACGCATGACCCGTTCTTCGTTAAAGAAACTCTCGCGCAAATTATTCTCGTAACGCTGGCGATATTCTGGGCGGGGAACGCCTTAACGAGATCCCGATTCAATTTCCGAACATATCCCCTCCTCATTCCCCTTCTTTGCTACGGCGCGGCCCAACTGCTTTCGCTAAAAAATGCGGTGCACCCTGCGCTCGTGATCCAATCCTTCGCCTGGCAGACCCTTCTGCTCGGGCTTTATGTGTCTTGCGTTGAATTCGCGAACGCTCCCGTAAAAAATAAAATTGAAAGCGCGCTGTTGTGGGCCAGCCTGATCATGGGAGCATATGGCATCCTTCAACATTTTGGCATTGCCGCGTTCGCAGGGAACAGCCCCTGGAACCAACGCCCCTCATCCACATTCGGCAACCCAAACTTTGCGGCAGGGTGGTGGATCATGGTTTTGCCGCTATTTGGGTCGCGGCTAATTGAGAAGGTTGGCAACCGATGGCTTACGATCACAGTCCTAGTGGTTGGCGTGTTAAACCTCGCCTGGGGACAGACCGCGGGGGCTTGGGCCGCGGAGCTGTCCGCCATTGGAATCGTTTGCGGAATTTGGGGTTTTAAAAAACATCTCTCGCTCGGGAGAATGATCTCGCTCCCATTTTTCCTGATTCTAGGGCTCGCGGTTTTCGCTGCTGCGTTTAAACTCAGCGCTCAGCGCTGGCCCGAACATCAATCGATTCAGGAAAGAATTTTGAAATGGAGAACGGCAGGCCAGATGATGCGCGATTATCCGATTTTTGGCGTTGGCGCCGGGAACGTCAAAGTCCACTTCGCGCTTTATCGGGCGGATGTGAGCCGGCAAATGAAGCGTTCGCTGATCGGCACGAGCGAATCGAACGTTCACAACGAATATCTTCAGGTCGCGTCTGAAACGGGAGCAGTGGGGCTCATCGCGTTTCTGTCCATATTCGCCGTTTGGATCTATCGAAGGGCGAAATCAGACGAACCGACCCCCAAAAGTTTCGGATACCTGGCGGCGGCGCTCGCTTTCCTGTTTTACTCACTGACCAACTTTCCGTACCGGATCACGCCGAACGCCTGCCTTTTAATTTTCATTTTGGCGGCCAGCGAAAACAAAAATGAAGACTCCGAAAATTTCGCGATAGCCCCGTCATCGGCAAATTATTTTGGAACGGCAATCGTCTTCGCCGTCATTTTCTGGAAATGGATTTGGCCCCCGTTTTATTCGGAGATTCTTCACGCCAAAGCTCAAGACTTGATGATCCGGAAAAATTTTGGGGCCGCCGCGGAACTCTACGAAAAAGCGATCGCGCTCGATTTTTACCGTTCGGAAAGAACGGCATATGAACTCGGCGAATGCCGGAGGGCCGCAGGCGAAATGAACAAAGCCATCGACGCCTATAAAATCTCAACGAGCCTCCGCAATTACGGCGAAGTTTACAACAATATTGGAAATTGCTATTATCTTTTGGGCCAGTTTTCCGACGCAAAAACGAATTGGCAGAAAGCGGCTGGCCTGGAACTTCCCGACCCCGGCGCGCAGTTGCAAACCATCGAAAACATTAAAGCGGTCCAACGGCTTTATCCGGGGGAAATTTAATTTAATTGTAGCGGAGGAAGTGAAATGAGCAAAATTAGAACGGTTCATGGCAGAGAAATTGTGGACTCCCGGGGAAACCCCACGGTAGAGGTTGAGGTCACGACGAGCCAGGGATATACGGGCCGCGCGGCGGTTCCTTCCGGCGCTTCAACGGGCGAGCACGAGGCGGTTGAAATGCGCGACGGAGATAAATCGAGATATCTCGGCAAGGGCGTTTTGAAAGCGGTGCAGAACGTGAACCAAATGATCGCGAAGGCGCTGGACGGAATGGATGTGACGGAGCAAACCGACATCGATCAGAAAATGCGGGATTTGGACGGCACTCCCAACAAAGGAAAATTGGGAGCCAACGCGATTTTAGGCGTATCGCTCGCCTGCGCGCGGGCCTCGGCCGCGACTCAAGGGATTCCGCTGTATGAAGCCATCCGCAAAGCGTATAGCTTGAAGCATAAAAACTACGTCCTGCCCGTTCCCATGATGAACATCATCAACGGCGGAGCGCACGCGGACAACAACGTCGATTTTCAGGAATTCATGGCGATGCCGGTGGGCGCGAAATCGTTCGGCGAAGCGCTGCGATGGGGAGCCGAAGTGTTTCATCACCTTAGGTCCATTTTGAAAAAGAAAAAACTGAACACCGCCGTCGGCGATGAAGGCGGTTTCGCGCCCGATCTAAAATCGAACGAAGAAGCGGTCGAAGTGATCATGGAAGCCATCAAAGCCGCGGGATATAAGCCCGGCGCCGACGTTTCTATCGCGCTGGACCCGGCGTCGAGCGAATTCTATGAGAACAAAAAATATAACCTCGAAGGCGAGCCAAAAGACTCTATCAAAGATTCAACCGCGATGGTTAAGTTCTACGAAAAGTGGACTTTAAAATATCCGATCGTTTCCATCGAAGACGGTCTTGCCGAAAACGATTGGGACGGTTGGAAAATGCTGACAGATAAAATTAGCAAAAAAGTCCAGCTGGTGGGGGATGATTTATTCTGCACGAACACGGAGCGACTCGCCGACGGGATTAAAAGAGGCGTCGCCAATTCCATCCTCATTAAGCTGAACCAAATCGGGACGCTCACTGAAACCATTGAGGCGATCAATATGGCTCAGGGCGCGGACTATACCGCGGTGATTTCACACCGATCGGGCGAGACGGAAGACACTTTCATTGCCGACCTCGCGGTCGCGACCAACGCGGGCCAAATCAAAACGGGTTCGGCCAGCCGCTCCGAACGCATCGCCAAATACAACCAGCTCCTCCGAATTGAGGAAGAGCTCGGAGCCAAAGCTGAATTTTCCGGCAAACGAGCGCTTTCTTTCGCCTAACTTGGCTTAGGCGGGCGGTGTGATCTCCAAACTCAAACGCCAATGGAAATGGATTCTGGCAGGACTAGTCGTTATAGGGTTTTTATCGAGCGACGGATTGAGGACTTTCTGGCAGAGAAAAAAAGCGCTTCATACGCTTGAAGAAAAACTCGAAGAAATTAAAGTATCCAATAAAAATTTAACGATGGAAATTGACCGATTGAAAAACGACCCTCACGCGATCGAACAGGTCGCGCGCAAGGACCTGGGGCTCATCCAGCCGGGTGAAATTGAATATCGGTTCGTGGTGGATCACACCGAGGCGAAAAAATGACGGATCTCCCCCTGACAACTATTATCGGACGGTGCGCCGCGGTTATCCTTCCGTTTTGGAACATCCCCCTCATCTGGCGGATCATACAGCGAAAATCAGCCGATGACATCAGCCTCGCCTGGCTGATCGGCGTTTGGGTCTGCGTGATCGCGATGCTGCCTTCGGCCATCGCTTCTTCCGACATCGCCTTTAAGCTGCTCGGATGCATTAACGCTTTTTTCTTCACCTGCGTATTCCTCGTCGTCCTGAAATATCATCCTCTGACTCAATTTAAAAAATAGGTTTGAAATAATTTTTTTCATGGGCGCGAGGGCGAGACGCCCTCGCTTAAGGATTCGCCTTGGCGCGCAGATCGGCCGGCTCATCCATACCTTGAAAAAAATTATTTCAAACCTATTTTATTTTAAACAAGGTCGAGGGACCATTTCGCGTGCTCTCGAAGCACCGGATCGGGGTTTTCTCGCGCGATTTTTGAGAGGAGCGGAACGGCTTCTTTAAACTTCTGATTTGCGGCGACCACGCAGGCGTTTCGGACGAGGCCCGTTCGCTTGGCGCGCAGGAGCGGGGTGCCGGCGAACTTTTCCTTGAACTCCGCGTCACTTGCCATCGATAAAACATCCAGAATTGACAGATGAGATCCCGAGCCCGATTGCGGCAGAAATTCTTTCCAGTGAGTGTCGCGCGACAGGCCGGCGTAGGGGCACACTTCCTGACAAATGTCGCAACCGAAAATCCAGTCTCCGATGCCGGAGCGCATTTCGACGGGAATTCCCCCCTTATTTTCGATGGTCCAATACGATATGCATTTGCGCGCGTCGAGCACGCGGGGCGAGACCAATGCCCCCGTTGGACAATCCGTTAAACATTTGCGGCAGGAACCGCAGGGATCCGCTTTCTTTTTTTCTTCCTCTTCCATTTGATCGGGAATCAGTTCCAAATCGGTAAGGACTTCCGATAAAAAAATAAACGATCCCAGCTTTCGGCTAATGATAACGGTATTTTTTCCAACGAAGCCGAGCCCGCTTTCGTTCGCGAAAGCCCGTTCGAGCAGCGGCCCCGAGTCCACAAGGATTTTCGATAAAAAATCACGGCCGAGTTCTTCTTTAAGATTTTTTATCCAAAGCTCGAGGCGGGTTTTTACGACCTCATGATAATCTTTCCCCCAGGCGTAGCGCGCGACGCGACCGTATCCGTAACGGGATTCGGCGCGCGCGGCGGACGAAAAGAAATTCACGGCGAAAGTGATCACGCTTTTAGCGCCTGGCAGCAAATCATCAGGCACCCAACGGCGCGGAGTCTCACGCACCATGTACTTCAGATCGGCAGCGTGACCGTTCTCGCACCACTCCCGATAATGGTCGCGGTCCCGCTCCAGAGGCAGCGCGGCGCTCACCGCAACGAGGTCGAACCCCATACGGTAAGCCAGATTTTTAACGATCGCGGTCGTACCCATCAGCCCCATTATAGAAATATTGTAGAATACGGCGAAGTCGCCCTCTAACTTGACAGAAGGATAAATGGATTATCGGGGGCCATCAATTTACCATGAATTTAATTGAGCACTATTTGTCGATACAGGGCGAGGGGTTGCACTCCGGGAAACTCACCTATTTTGTGCGGTTCGCGCGTTGCAATTTACGTTGCTCCTGGTGCGACTCGGCGTACACTTTTGGCAACGGTTCCGACATCCCTTTCAACGCGGTCGCGACCGCCATCAAAAAATCAAAAGCCCGTTTCGTTTGCCTCACCGGAGGCGAACCGCTTTTGCACAAGGAAGATTGCCTGAAACTCATCCGCGCTTTTCCCCGCCACCATTTCGACATCGAGACCGGAGGTTCGCTGGATATTCGACCCTACCTCAAAACAAACACTTCCATCATTATGGATTGGAAATTGAAATCGAGCGGAATGGGCCATAAAATGAATCTGTCAAACCTGGAACGCTTAAGACTGAATTCTGATTTGATCAAGCTGGTCACCGATTTTTCGAAAACCGAAATCGCGGAAATGAAAACGCTGATTCGCCGAACCGAAGGGCATAAAATACCGCTTTCGATTCAACCGGTATACGGAACTAACCCTCAAAAAATCACGGAATGGGCCATCGCGCTCAAAAACCCGCGCGTCCAAATTAACCTGCAGCTCCATAAGCTTATCTGGCCCCATAAACACAGGGGAGTCTAGCGGCGAAAACTTTAATTGTCGCCTTGATAATGGGGGGCATTTCTGTTATAGTTTAACCGCTTTAGTATTTAACGTCCTCTGCCGAGAGGATAATCGCATTTTTTAAAGGAACACCCTAGAAAAATGACATCCGTGTCCGACCGCAACCAGTGAAAAAGAACTTTCTTTTTTCGGATTACACCCTCGGCACAGTACTAACCTTCCTAGTCCTTGGGCTTTTCTACTTTCAAGCTTCCATTTTCGAAAACGCTGAACTCATGCTCTACGACGCCCGCGCCAAGCTCCGCCAGCAGATCGAGCCGGGCAAACGCGGCGAAGAAGTCGTGGTCGTTTCGATCGACGACGAGAGCATAAACAAAATCGGGCGCTGGCCCTGGCCGAGGTGGCGCATGGCTGAGCTCATCGACCAACTGAACCAGTACGAACCCAAAGTGATCGGGTTCAACCTCCTTTTCTCGGAACCCGAAAGCAACCAGGGCTTGGAAGAAATTCGCGTCCTCCAGGGAATCTACGGTTCGCTCCTCCTCCAGAAAAAAATCAAAGAACCCAGGGACTATAGCTTTTTAACCGAGCTTTCGAGCGCGGAAGTGAAATTGGACAACGACACCAAAGTCATTACCGCCGTGCGAGAGTCGCAGAAAATTTTGCTCGCGATGTCGTTCGGATTGGGCGGAACTACGCAAGCGGCCGAGCCAACAGGCGAAGAGGAAGAAGAAATGCCTTTGGCTCTCAGCATGAGCACCGTCAAGAAAATTGAAAACTCTGCGGAAGAAGCTGCGTTTCCTCCCCCCGAAGCCTCTGAGGCGGGTCTTCCCATCGACGAATATACGGAGAACTCGCTCGGAGCTGGACATGTGACCGTGGTGCCAGATTCTGACGGTGTCCTCCGGCGCGAAATTCCTATCATCAAATTTTACGGGAAGTACTATCCCTCGTTCGCGCTGCAGGCTGTGCGGACTTATCTTGGACTTCCGCTGGATGACATTAAAGTGCACTGGGGGCAGAGCGTTCAAATCGGTAAAACCATCATTCCCCTCGATCAGGAAAACAAGATGGCGATTTCCTACGTTGGCGGGGCGCAGTCGTTTCCATATTATTCCTTTTACGACGTTATCAACCAGAAAGTGCAGCCCTCCGCTTTTAAAAATAAAATTGTGATTGTCGCCTTCACGGCTTCGGGGCTCGGATCCCTTTACACGACGCCGGTGGCGACCAACTTTCCTGGCGCGGAGTATATCGCGAACGTCATTCAAAACATCCTGAGGCAAAATTTCATCGTCAAACCTTCGTGGTCGTTCAGCGCGGAGCTTGGGATGATCCTTTTCGTCGGACTCTTCATCACGCTGCTTTTGCCTCGGCTCAAGGCGGGCGCAGGGTTCTTTGGCGCGCTGGTGCTTGGAATTTTGCTCGTGGCGCCCGCCATGTATCTATTTAAACAGGGTATATGGATTAAACTGGTCTATCCATTTTTCCTCCTACTTTTGGGCTACATCGTCATCATTTCCAAGAAATTTTTCACCACCGAAAAATCGAAAGAGCTGTCGGAGGCGAGTGAAATTGAAACCAACAAGATGCTCGGGCTATCCTTCCAAGGCCAGGGTAATTTGGACCTCGCGTTCGAAAAGTTCCGCAAGTGCCCGATGGACGACGCCATGAAAGAACTGCTCTATAACCTGGCGCTCGATCTCGAGCGTAAACGACAGTTCAACAAGGCCGTGGCGGTTTACGAATATGTGGGCAAGACCGATCCTAAATTTAAAGACATCCAAGCCAAGATCGACCTGTTGCGCAAGGCGGCCGAAGGCGCGGTCTTCG
>JANLTE010000095.1:0-2925 GCA_031362785.1 Elusimicrobiota bacterium | reverse complement strand
CTGCGCGCCAACCGCATGCCACACCGCTGGCTGGGCTGCATGCCCGAGCATGCCGGAGCGCGGGGCGAACTGGGAATGATTCAAATGCGGCTCGGCGACCTCGTGACGCTCCAGGAAATCGGAGAAGCTTTTTACGCTACTCCGGTTTTAGAATTCGTGCTGTCCAAGATCGTTAAAATCATGCACAAGTCGTTGCACTGTGACGTCTGCACTTTTTTATTTTATGATCCTTTGCGAAAGTTGCTGGTGAGCCACTTGCCAGGAACTCAGGATATGTCTCAAATGACTTCCGGCAGCGCCGAAGGTTTTTCACTCGATGAAAACAATTTAAGTTTCACGGTGTTTAAGGAAAAGAAATCCCGAAACGTGGAGGATGTGGACGGGCCTGATACTTCGTTAAAACTCACGCGCACGGAGTTTGAGCAAAGCGTCAACTCTATGATCATCATCCCGCTTAAGGTGGAAAACGAAATGATCGGAGTTCTGCGACTTGGCAGCAAAAAGAAGGCATTTTTCAATGCGCACCATATCCGGTTGGGAGAACTCATTGCCGATCGCGCCGCGGTTATTATTCAAAACGCCCTATTATATGAGAAAGTGCTCGATGCCAACCGCGAGCTCGAGAATTTGAACAAGGTTAAAACAGAGTTCGTCTCGGTGGTGAGTCATGAACTTCGCACGCCCGTAACCGCGATTAAGGGTTTTGTTGACGTCGTCTTGAGCGAAGAGGTGGGGGCGCTCAACGACCATCAGAAAAAATTTCTGAACATTGCGCACAACGCAGTCGATCGGCTCACGTTTTTGATTTCAGATCTGCTGGACATTTCACGCATCGAGTCGGGACACTTAAGGTTGGAACTTTTACCGGTATCTATGTCCCAGGTCTTGCATGACGCAAGCGAAGCTTGTCGAGTATCTTTAGAGGCCAAGAAAATCAAACTCGTGTTAAACATAGATAAAAACCTTCCGCATATTCAGGCGGACTCATCGCGCATCAGACAGGTTGTCGATAATTTATTATCGAACGCTATTAAATTTTCGATGACAGAAAACTGTACGATTCGCCTGTCTGCGGATAACATGGGAGATTTTCTGTTAATTAGTGTCCAAGATACCGGCGTTGGGATTAAAAAAGATGATCAAGAGAAGATTTTTGAAAAATTCGTGCAAGGCGATTCGTCTTTGACCCGGCAGGCGGGTGGTACGGGTCTGGGGTTGGCGATTTGCAAAGCGATCATTGAGATGCATGGGGGACGGGTTTGGGTGGAATCGACACCCGGAAAGGGATCGACGTTCCGATTTTTACTGCCCCGATCGCGAGACAAGAAAAATACAATCACAAAAATAGACCGATCCGCATAAGTCCTGCGCTAAATCACAAAAGCAAATGCTTGCGCAAGGCGCCGAAATTCTGTTAGACTAAATACTCATATAGGGGGACATGTCATATGCTGCGAAAACTGTTGCTTTTAAGCGTATTTTTTGGAGGGTTGTCTATTTCAGCCCGAACTTTTGCCGAGGATAAAACCGGGGCGGCGCCTCCAATCCCTGAAGCCGTTAAAACCGCGCCGAGTTCTTCTGCTGAAACTACAAAGCTTCAGAGCTCTGAAATAAAACCAGACGAGTCAATGTCTGAGGCGACTGAAAAACCGATTGCAACTCCCGATTCTACGACACCCGCGGCTTCGAGCGTTCCGGCCAAAATGGAAGCTAAAGAATCCGTTCCTCCGCAACCTGTTGCAGCGAAGCCGAAAAAATCTGTTGGGTGCGTATCTTCGCTTGAAGATTTAATCAAGTTTTATCAAAAAGAAATCGCGTCGACTCAAAAAGTCCTCGGTCGGTGGAATCAGCGCCTCCAGACCTATGTGGATCGGCAATCTCAAATGGAGGAAGAAATCGCTTCTTTGAGCAAGGAAATGGATGCGCTGAGAACTTCGGATGCCAAGCGGAACAAAAAAGAGATCGCGCGGCACGGTAAACAGATTGAACGCCTTCAAAAAGACGTCAATGTAATTAATAAAGACCTTAAAAAACAATGCGGAGAACTTGCTTCCGAAGTCAAAGACTTGGGTAAAGAAAGCGCCGGCGCTTTGAAGGAACGGTTTCAGCAGGTTTATAAAGAAATCGGCTCAGACAATTAATTAAATTCATTCCTAAGGAGGAACGAAAGATGCGAGCAAAGTACTTGGTTTGTTGGGTGGCGTTAGCGGGTTTTTCGATCACGACGGTTGGATGCGCGAACAAGGCGGCCTCCCGTACGAAGAAAGGGGAACTCGTCAACACGATCGATACCGTCAATGCAGAGACGTCGAACTACATAGAATTTGACGGAATTGGGGCGGCCGATCAGAGCGTTTCAAACATTACGCAAAAGCGGTCGCTTTCCGAAGCAGCGGGCCGAAAAATTGCGGAGGAGAAACTTCTCGCCTATTTAAAGGGTCAGCAAATTGACGCAAATACCACGGTTGAGCAGGCAATTACAACCGACCAAAGGATTCAGGGGGTGGCGAGTAATTCTCTTCGGGGAGCTCAGATCGTTAAGCGGGAGTGGACCAACGACGACGGTTGCGTGGTGACCATCCGGCTCGACAAGAAAAAATTCATAGACCAGATTAAAGAGGTTCGCGGAAAATAAACATTACTGATTGGGGGTCGGGTTTTGAGTATTTCGCGAAATCCGGCCCCCAGTTGGATTTTTAGGGGCCAACCATGACATATAGAAACTTCCTCGTTTTCATCTTTAGTGGCGTTTTGCTTATTGCGGGATGCGCTCACGGCAAGGATCGCCTGAAACTGGGCGAGGCGGTCGACGGTGAAGTGGTGGAAGCCGAAGGGTTGGCCGCGGTCACGAACGATTTGATTGGCGTCAAAAGAGCTGCGCTTTCGGACGCTTACAAAAACGCAATCGAGAAAGTCGTGGGCGTG
>JANLTE010000068.1:0-9465 GCA_031362785.1 Elusimicrobiota bacterium | reverse complement strand
GCCTTCGATCAGTTGCCGCCGCTTAAAAATGTAAAGCTTTTCGGCGATGCCCAGGACGAACCATTGGATGACTCCAACCACGCCGCCCGCGGCGAGTTCAAGCCCTCGCCCGATCGCCCACGAAAGGTTTTCCCGTCCGTGAACCTCCACCAGCATTGCCCCGTACATCTGCGCGCCGATGCCTCCGGCCAAAACGCCGCCCGCCAATCCCCCCAGCGTTCCCACTAAAATTTTACTCTTCGTTCCTTCAAGGATGCCGCTCGTTAACCCCAGCATCGCTCCGGTGATCCCCCAGGCTCCCGCCATCGAAAAAGAATAGCTGTAAAGATAACCCGTGAAAATTTGCTTAAAGTGCGGAAACGCGAGGCTTCCCAATACGCCGCCAAGCGCGCCCAGAATTCCGCCCAAAAAACATTTATAAGTCGAACGCTCAATCATTCCTCCCACCGTGCCGATGAAGCAACCTGCGACGGCAGTTGCGACTGGAACCTGTCCAGGAAAATAATCCAGCATCCGTGCAAACGCGTCGGGGGACTGGTTTTCAAAATAGAGTGTGCGCGCGACCGCGATGGATATCACGCAACCGACGGCGCCCGCGAAGTATCCGCCGAGGGACCTCCGCGCGATCCATCCGAAATTTCCAATAACCTTCGCGACTTGGACGCTCCGGTGATTGATCGCAATCCCGCAATGGGTGCAATGTGCCGGGCGGTCCGGCAATTGATCGTTACAGCTTGGACAAATCATGTCAGATATATCGCGGGGCAGTTTTTATTTTTAATGCGGGAAAATTCAAATGCAAGATCGCTCTTGCACGGAGGTTCACTTAAGAGAGTCCTTTTTCCCGGCGGTGCGTGAAAGAATTTCAACTAAAGTGCAGACGGTTCGTAACGTGGATGTGTGGATTTCATCGGTGGGGGCGTCGTTAAAAATAGCCTGATTGATCTGTGAAGATTCTTGATCAAAAATTCGGCGGAAATCCTTCAAAGATTTTGCGGAATCGTCGAATTTCGCTCGATTCGATTCGACTTTGTTTTTAATTTGATCCAATACCGACGAGAGTACTTTTTCGTTCGCTGCGCCATTCGAGCTTACCATGTTTTGAATATATCAAATTCATTATCTCTTATCAACGAAAAATCTGGCGATGTCAGATTTTCTCGAACGCGTTCAACTGTACCCACCCACGCACGCCCGCTTTAGTGATCCCTATTTCGGCCCACTCACTGCTGGAACGCTCATTCAGAATTAATACCTTTCTACCCTCAGGGACGGTGAATCCCACTTGGAATTGGTTGCCGGGTCCCGAGCGAACCTCAGCGTTTTTCTGCGTTATCACAGCTTCTTTGTTCACTTGCTCGCAGTAGACCCGAGCGGCCCACCAGGAAAAAGCAAAAAGGAAAATAAGAACGAAAAGAATTCCGCGGCGATTCGCTGCGGAGTTGTTAGAAAATAGAATAATGGTCCAGCAAAGGCAGGCGCTCCAAAGCGCGAGAAGGTATAAAACAGAGAGTTGGTTCAGGTTTACGGCGTTGAAAAGCCTCGCGAACCAGCGCGAAATAAATAAATCGGGCTCAAAACTCTCCCCCGTTTGCGCGCCGGCCAAACGGAGGTTGCTTCTAACCGCTGAATCAGCGGGTCGCATCCTGTACGCTCGTAACCAATGCGCGATGGCCTGACCCGTGGACCCCAGTTTGAAATAAGTGTTACCGAGGTTATATTCCAAAACAGGGTTTTCGTTCACTTCCGTTAACAGCGCCGCATACAGCGCCTGAGCGCTTTCGAATTGCCCTGCCTGATAATAGGCGTTGGCCTCCTTGAATTTTTTCTCGAAGTCTTGAGTCCACGCCCAAGAGATCAGCAGAAAAGGAGCCGCACAGAGCAAGATGCCCTTAAGATTGATCGCGGTGTCTTTTTGAAACGTTACATCTATTTCGCGAAGGAGCGCTTGCGCATCGCTTATCAGGCGCTTTAAGTCTTGTGAATGAAACTGCGCGGGGGCGTAACGGGAAATTTCGAAATCTTTCCACAGATCACGTACTTTTCGTTTCAGTCCTTCATCGATTTTAGTTTGCGCCAAAAACGCTTCGATGTTCTTTAGGGTGAGTGAAGATTCATGGCCCAGCATTTTATCGGAAAAATAATTTTGAAATGCCGAAAAAATCCTACCGCTTGAATTCTCATCGAATATTTGAATCTTCTTTACCGTATCTTCCCATTTTTTTAATGCGCCTTCTCGCCTTCGGCGTTCAGGGTTTCTGCCGACCCAAAAGAGCCTTATTCGATGTATTATTCCTCCCAGGATACCCAGCA
Organism: Elusimicrobiota bacterium; assembly: GCA_031362785.1. Lineage (GTDB taxonomy): Bacteria > Elusimicrobiota > Elusimicrobia > 2-02-FULL-39-32 > 2-02-FULL-39-32 > JANLTE01. The sequence continues at coordinate 7,152 of JANLTE010000068.1, read as the reverse complement.
AGGGAAGGAAGTTCAAATAAAGAAAAGCGGGTGTTTTGTTAAGCCATCTGAACGGTTTCAACTCTCCAGATTCCAGTTTAATGTATTGAATTTCCTGGCTTATGCTCTTAATCTGAGCGGGGGTGGTTAAGCCCTGAGCCATTATGAGGCTTTGCGACTTCCCTGGAATTACTTCTACGGAGACGTTTTGCGTGATAATGGTTTTATAAGTTTTACTGGGCAAATGAAAGTAGCTGAATCGAATCGGAGGTATTTTCTGAATTCCGGAAGTTTGCGGGACCAGGACGATTTTGTAAACCTTCGAGCCCTCAACGCGGCCTTGTGATTTTTCAATGTTTAGAGAACTCGCCGTATCGTACTTGCGAAAACCAGAAAACTCCGGATAAGCGGGGTCGCCTAAAGATTTAATGTTCCCTTTTCCATTAACCGTGAGCGTTAAGGTAAAAGGCTCCCCTACGGCTACTTTTGTTTTATCAAGTTCAAGCGCGACCCCGAACTCGCCGACGCCTCCGGAGAAATCCTGGGGTTTTCCAGCGGTTGGAAGCAAGATCACGCTTAATTTTGCGGGGTCAGTTTTCAGTAAATATTCCCTTCCGCCTCCTCTAAAGAACTGCTCAAAGAAGTCTTTCGAAGCAGAGTCTCCGCCAAAGTCCTGCACTTGAATTTTTAAAGATGCGGGCGACAGCGTTAAGCTTCCGGCTTGCGTGGGAAAAAGCGCCGTTTTGATTTCCGTCACGCGATACTGCGCGCCTTTAGCGCTCTCTACAAAATTTCTCGGAGGTGGGAGGTCTTCCAGAAGAAACCCCGTCGTCTCAGGCGGCTGATAAGTTGGGTTGGATATCAATTGAATCCGGTGATAAAAACGGAAAGTTAAGATTACCTGCTCGTTCACGTAGGCTTTCGATTTATCCAGGGCCATGCTTACGAAGGCTCCCGGCGCCTGAGCGTTAATCTGGCTGGGCGGCGCGCCGGAGTTGCCCGGAGCAGCAGCTTGTCCTGCGTTAACTATTTCAATCTGCACGGGGGATGATTGAACTGTTTTGCCGTCCATGGTCACGCTGAACGGTCCTATGACGAATTTTCCGAGGCCTTTTGGAGAGATCAGATAAGTGTAGTTGACGGACGATGAAATTTGTCCGTTTACGAAAGAAATATTTTGCGCGCGGCCCGAAGAGTAAACCGTAAACGCGGATAAATCCGGCATTTGAGGGGACGGCGGGTTCGCCGAGTTCCCCGAAACGGTCACCAAAACTCTAATTGAATCGTTCAGAGCGGCTTGCGTTTTATCCACGCTGGCGGAAATGCTTACCTCCGCGCTTGCTCGAACGCCTAAAAAACTTAGGAAAACGATGAGCAGTGAAAACAGTTTACCAGTCTTCTTCATAATTCTTTTTGTTTTTTCCTTTAGCGTCGGGGTTGAAAATGGGTTTATTCTTATCATCGCCGGCCGCGCTTTTTAAGATGCGCTTTGCGTTCTCTTCTTTTTCCTTTTTCTGGTCGTCCTGCACCGCTTTGCGCGCTTGGCTCTGGGGATTTTTGCCATGTTTATCGTCTTTATTATTTTTGTTTTTCTGTGGCGGGGGTTTTTGCATGAACTGGAGCGATAGCCGCAGATTGTGTTTGGCGTCCTCGTCGTAAGGGTTGAGCCTCAGGTTTTGTTTGTAGGCTTCCGCGGCTTGTCGGTAATTGCCTTGTTGAAAGAAATTGTTCCCCATATTATACAAGGACTTGGCGGTTAGTCCTGAGTCTTTCGACATCGCGCTTTTTTGAAACTCTTCCTTCGCCTTGTCCCAATCCTGCATTTTATAGAGAGCGTCACCGCGGTTAAAATTTGCCCTCAGGTCTGAAGGGGATTTCAATCCGGCTTCATTATAACTTTCTGCTGCCTCTGAATAATTCCCTTTCCCGTAAAGTTTATTGCCTTCTCTGATCTTTTGCGAAAAGCCCGCTGCGCGCGCGACGCCAAGAAACGCCGGCAGTAAAATTAAGCCGATTACGAATATGTTTATCAATTTTCTAGAAAAATGTCCCAGGGATTCGCTCAAAATGAGCAAGAATAAGCTTAAAAATAAGAACCACTGATAGCGGTTTTCATAAATGTTTCTTTTTTGCGTCACGGGGTTCTTTTCGCTCTGGGAAAGCTGATCCGCTAAGAGATCAATTTCCTGTTCCGTCTCGGAGGCCCTAAAGTAAGCTCCTCCCGTTTCGGACGAGACTTTGGCCAGCGTCGTTTCATCGAGCCGGCTTAAGACCACTTCGCCTTTTTTATTTTTTTTGTATCCCGTGACGCTTCCGCCAGCGTCGCGGATGGGGATGGGTTCTCCCTCCGCGCTTCCAATGCCGATCGCAAAAATTCGGATCTCCTTCGCTTTCGCTTCTTCTGCGGCGCCCTCGGGATCGGATTTGTGGTCCTCTCCGTCCGTCAGTAAAACAATCGATCCCGATCCGTTCTCTGCGGCCATTTTGGAAACGGCCAGACGAATTGCTTTGCCGATCTGCGTGCCCGGCTGCGGAATCATTCCGGGCTCGATGCTTTTCAAAAATTGCTTCGCGGTTGAAAGATCGAAGGTCATGGGGCAATAAATGTAGGCTTCCCCTGCGAATGCGATGATGCCCACGCGGTTGCCATGGATTTTTTCCAGCAATCCCGTGAGGAGCCGCTTCGATTTTTCAAGGCGCGTCGGTTTAAAATCTTCCGCCTGCATGGAGTCCGAACAATCGAACAGGATGAAAACATTTTCACCTTTGACCGTGACCGATTCAAGCCTTTGACCAATTTCGGGTCCCGCTAGCGCCAGGACCAGGACCAGGATCCCCAGGACCAGGATCAGATTTTTTTTGACGGATAGAGATTTCCAGGCCGAAAAAGGAAAGATTTTTTCGACCAGATCCGCGTCTATCAATTTTTGGACCAGCGCGCTTTTGGATTTTGAGCTCCATATGAGCGCGATCGAAAAAAGCAGGAGCGGGATGAGCCAAAAGAACTGATAAGGATGCGCGAAATTCATAGTTAGGGCACAGTTTTCCAGAATAGTGATTCGAGAGCTGCACCCGCAAAAAAGAGAATCATTGATACGGCCAGAATGTTGATATACGAGTCATGCACTTTGGATGTCGGCTCGATTTCGATTTTTGTTTTTTCAAGTTTGTCGATTTCATCATAAATTTCTTTGAACCTTTTGGCGGAGGTTACGCGAAAATATTTGGCCTCCGTCACCCTTGCTACCTCAAGGAGCGTTGTTTCGTCCAAGTCTTCCGCCATTTGAACCAGTCTTTTTCCAAAGACGGGGTCTTCAACCGGCACCATACCTCCGCCCGGCACAGCGGTTCCGATCGCATAAATTTTTATCCCGAGTTCCTTTGCGGCGTTGGACGCCGTGATCGGGTCGATGCTTCCCGCGTTGCTGCGTCCATCGGTTAACAGGATGATAATTTTCGTCTTAGCCTCGCTTTGAGTCAATAAGTTCGATGACGCGGCCAGTGCCGTCCCAATCGCGGTCCCATCGGTTTGGGTCGCATTGATGGGGATGGTTCGCAAAAATTCGGTCAAACTTTCATGGTCTAGAGTCAGCGGGCACTGTGTGACAGCTTTCCCAGCGAATACGACCAGGCCGATCCGGTCGTGTATCCGCTTCGCGATAAACTCTTCCGCGGCTTTTTTCGCTTGATCCAACCGGTTTCGCGGATCGAAATCAAGCGCCGACATGCTCATCGATGTGTCGAGGCACATAATAATGTCAACCACTGGTTTCGGAGGCTCCGGCGAGGTCGAAATCCGTTGCGGCCTAGCCATCGCCACGACCATTAAGAAGAACGCTAATAATTTAAGTACGTTAATAATCGTTTCTTCCTTGCGAGTAGAAGCATTGCGATCAATGAGCGAAAGGTCGGAAAAAGGAAGCGCCGCTTTTTTCTGTGGCGAGCGGTAAACCCACCAGGCTAAGAGTCCAAGCGGGACGAGCGCGAGGAACCAGAGCGGGTTAGCCCAGTGCATGTGTCTTCTCCACGAACTCCCGAATTCTCCTAAAATCGCTTTCAACATCCGGTTCCAAGGGAGCGAATTTCGCGAATTTAACGAGGTCGCACTGGGAAAGCAAGTCCTTCGATTCGATGCAAAGCATCCGTTCAACTTTTCTTTTTTTCATTTCCAAAAAGATTTCCGATGTAGTGCGCTCCAGGCTTTCAACCCCGAATCGCTTTCCGAGGTATTCCCGCAATATGTCAGAAATCGCGATGTAAAACTCCTTAAGCTTGCCTGATTTTCGATATTCGTTGCGGGCCGCGTCCAACTTTTCAAAAACCACTTCCCGTAAGGGCCGAGGCGGTTCGGCTGGCAAATTATCGGCTAAGGTCTTGTTCTTTTTATTGCGGAAGAAAAAAATTCCCGCGGCTATTAACAGCAGAGCAGTTAAAGCAAGGACAATCCATAACCAAACGTTTGATATTTGAATGGGTCCTTTAATGTCTCTCAACTCTTCGGGCGATGCCTCGGGCGCTACGGAGTTTATCCCGGTAATTTTTACGGGTGGCGTTTGAAACGATCCCGTAGTCCCTTTTTTAGTTCGATAAGGAACAGTCAGTCCGGGAATTTCTATCGGACCCTCATTGAGGACCATGAATTCTATTTCGATGTTGGCAACCCAATGGTCGTTCGGCGCTTTGAATGGCGTATTCCCCACCTTTAATATCTTGAAATCATCCGGAGATGGAACCAGAAAACTGGAGATGACCACTTCCTGGTTGGATGTGACGCTGATTCTCAGTTTGGCAGGTTCGGCGACCGCCACCATGGTGGAGGGGAGGACTACGCTTTGAGCCATTACATTCGCCGGCATTTCAGCCCAAGCGTTCAGCGGAAAAATTAAAATCAGAATGAATGAGGTTAACTTTAGATCGCTCATGTGTTATCGAAAGCGCTTCGCGCGCCTGCGAAAAAAGCCAAGCATCTGTTTGACGTAAGGCGCGCCCGTTTGAATCTCGATGACATCGATGTTTAATTTTTCGATGTTTCGCTTCCAGTTCAGGAATAAATTACCGGATTCGCTTTTCATTTTGATTAAATCAGACGGAGATAAACGAATCAGGCTGACTCTCCCCGTTTCCAAATCCCGGAAAAAAAATCGGCCGGCGGCGGGAATCTGACTTTCCATGGGGTCCCCGAGCCGCAGCGCGATGATGTCGTGTTTTTTCGATAACCCTCGCAGCGCGTTCTCATAATTAAGCGGCGAAAGGAAATCTGAGATCAAAAAACATACCGCGCGGCGCTTGATGACTTTACCTAAAAAATCGAGCCCCGCGCTGATTTGCGTGGCGTTTCCTTCCGGGCGGAACGTCAGAATTTCCCTGACGAGTCGTAAAATTGACCGCTGCCCCTTACGCGGGGGAATATATTTTTCCACCTGATCGGTGAAAATCAACAAGCCGACTTTATCGTTGTTGCGAATGGCGGAGAAGGCGAGGAGAGCTGCGATTTCAGCGGCGATTTCGGATTTTAAATTTTTCCGGCTGCCGAAAAAAAGACTTCGCGAGGCGTCGATCATCAAAATGACGGTCAACTCTCGTTCTTCCAGAAATTCCTTGGTAAAGATGTTCCCGGCTCGCGCCGTGACGTTCCAGTCGATCTGTTTGGGGTCGTCGCCCGGTTGGTATTCCCGCACCTGGGCGAATTCCATGCCGCGCCCTTTGAAGATGCTGGAATATTGCCCCGAAAAAATTTCGTTCACGAGTTTCCTCGTGCGGATTTCGATGCCGCGGACTTGTTTCAATACTCCTGCGGGAATGGATCGGTTGGCGCCTTGAAGCATGGGGGGCTTCCTTAAACCAGCGCGGAGTTAAGGAACTTCAATCGCGCTGAAAATGCTTTTTACGATATCCTCGGAGGTGATTTCCTCTGCTTCGGCTTCGTAGGTCGGGACCACGCGGTGCCTTAGAATGTCAGGGCCGATGGCTTTGACGTCCTCAGGCGTTACATAACCGCGGCCCTGTAGGAAAGCGTATGCCTTGGCGGCTTGAGTCAAATAAATCGTGGCGCGCGGCGAGGCTCCATAAAGAATTAATTTTTTGAGATCCGCAATATTGAATTCTTCCGGGTTTCGCGTCGCAAACACCAGGTCGAGGATGTAGTTTTTAATTTTATCGTCCATATAAATTTCTTTGACCGATTCGCGAGCCTTTAAAATCTCTTGAACTTGAACGACCGGTTTAGTGCTTGGCAACTCTACCTGAGTCATGCGATTTAAAATTTCACCCTCTTCTTTGCGCGACGGATAAGTTACTTTTAACTTCAGCATGAAACGGTCGATCTGCGCCTCTGGCAGGGGATAAGTCCCTTCCTGTTCAATCGGGTTTTGAGTCGCCAGGACCAGGAAAAGCTCCGGCAGCGGATGGGAGCTTTCGCCGATGGTCACCTGTCTTTCTTGCATCGCCTCCAGCAGCGCCGACTGCACTTTCGCCGGCGCGCGGTTGATTTCATCGGCCAGCAGCAATTGCGTAAAAATAGGCCCTTTGCGCACCGTAAACTCCTGGTTTTTCGGACTGAAAATAAGCGTTCCGATCAAATCCGCGGGCAGCAAATCGGGCGTGAACTGGATGCGCTTAAACTCCGTCTGGATCGCGTTCGCCAAAGTCTTGATGGTCAGCGTCTTCGCCAGGCCCGGCACGCCTTCGAGCAGGATGTGTCCGCCCGCGAACAGCCCGACTAAAATTTTTTCCACGAGTTCGTCCTGGCCAACGATCACTTTAGATATTTCGTTTTTAAGCGCCTGAATGAACGCGCTTTCCTTTTGAATTTTTTCGTGAATTTTTTTAATGTCTGTGTCCATAAAGACCTCCTGCAAAGTTATTTGAATTTATTGAAAAGCTTCAGGTTCGCTCGCTCGGAATTTCCAGGCGAGCCAGGCGACAAATTTTGGAAAGAAGAAATGTAAAACATTGAGCGCTCGCGTTGAAAATGGAATAAAGACTTCGTCTCTTTTATTCTCGATCGCGTCCAAAATGCTTTCGGCCACGGTTTCGGGCATGACATACGGGACGCGTTTGCCTCGCGCAATCGCGGAATCCAGAATTTCTTTCGTGAGGGGCGTGTAAACGGTCCCTGGATTTACCAGTCCGACATGCACGCCCTTAGATGCAACCTCCTGCCGCAAAGTTTCA
>JANLTE010000060.1:0-3281 GCA_031362785.1 Elusimicrobiota bacterium | reverse complement strand
GGATCGGGGTTTTGTTTGCACTTTTGGTCATCGCGTTTTCATTCCCGCCCAACGGCACCGATTATTGGGGCTATGGCCGCCACACCGCGGAAGTTTTTTTATGCGCGCTGTTAACTTATATCCGAACCGATAAAAAAGCATACCGCTGGCCTCTGGCCTTAAACTTCGTGACGTTCCTTTTAATTTTCATATCTCTTATCTAACGATGTTTTTTAACCGATTTTGGGAATCAAAAAAATTGTTTTTGATGCTGACCCTGGCGATCTACGGTTTTTTTGCCTGGGAATACGCGCGGCAGAATTTTAACGGAAACCTCTCCGGATTTCTCCATATCGGCACAAAAACCATCCATTGCCCCGAGGCCTGGTATCCGGGACTCTATTTACGGGAGGATGAGGGGTTTGACGGCGAGTTCACTTACTATTTGGCTCTCGATCCATTTTTAAAAAAAGAACTTTATCGATGCACACTCGCTGACGGATACCGATACCAAAGGATTTTGCTTCCCTGGATAACGGCGGCTGTTGGAATGGGGCATAGGGAATGGTATCCGGGAATCATCTTGTTCATGAACATGATCGCGCTCATCTCCGGCACGTATTTTCTCATACTCCTCTGCGACCATTACGGGACCCCGCGATGGGCGAGCTTGTTTTTTCCGGTTTCGATCGGCCCGCTTGTGGTCTTTTCGCGCTGCACGAACGAACTCCTTTGCGCCAGTCTGGTTCTTGCCGCGCTATACTTCTATTTAACAAAGAGAGATTTCCTAATCATGGGAGTATTTTTGAGCCTGGCGGTGTTGGCCAAAGAGGTCGCGCTAGCCTCCGTTGCGGGTATTACTCTCTATGAAATTGCGGTCCGCAAAAACCGGAGAATCCTCCACTGGATGCTCCTGCCAGGACTCTCGTTTTCGATATGGCAAATTTATTTATTCAGAATTTTTGGTAAGTTCTCGCTCCACCAGACAAACCTTTCCCAAGAGTTTGCCGTTTACTACCCCTTTCAGGGACTCATCGAAAAATTGACGGACCTATGCGCAAACCTGGATGTTCAGGGCCTAGCCGCTCAGCTGAAAATTTATATTTTGGTTGAACCGATATTGGTCGTCAGTATTTTTATTTCGATCGCATTGCTCTTGCATAGTTTTAAAAATTTTAAAAACCCGATTCCCTGGGTCGCGTTCTTTTACCTTATTTTACTGCATGTCGGCCAAAGCGTGCCGCCAAATGGAAACGACGTTTACGGGTTCGGCCGCCACAGCATCGAACTCTTCGGCTGTATCCTTCTGCTCTACATCATTGATAAAAAAAAGATCTACCTCCTGCCACTTTGGATCAATAGCGCCATGACCTGTATTAAATATTATACGCTGATTAAATCCTAAACATGGCCGCGGCTTACTTTAAACTATTTTTATTGATCGGGCTCATGTACGGGACCTTGTTGTTTTTAGGCTGGGGCCTAACGAAGTTACTGCTGCCCGACAGTAAACACGGCATTGGCTATGCCCCGTGGGTCGGCATCGCGCAAACCGGACTTATTTTAGTTTTGCTCGCCTGGACCGGGCTGAAGGTCCAACAGATATTTTACATCCCGCTGATATTCAGCGCCGCTCTGGCGCTACGAAGCGCGCTTCTTGCCATTGGAAAAATGAAGACTCGCTTTTCTTCGCGATCAACGGTCTTGATCAGCGTCACGCTATTGGCTGGCTTCATCCTCGCGCTTCCCTCGGTCGATAAAAATAAATACATTACGAGTTTTACACTTGGAAATAACGACATTTTAGACTATACCCTCACCGCTGAGTATTTAAAGGACCACAATTTTAAACCCTTCGTTAAGCCGTTCGGCGAATCTCCCGATCATTCAGACGCTTCGGTCGGCGAACGGATCGCGTCGTGGCAAATTCCTTCAACGCGGTGGCTCGGAATTTTTTTCCTGTCCTTTTTATCGTCTTTATATCGCGTCGATTCATCCGTTCTATTTTCGCCATTTCTTTGCTTGCTGGTCGCTTTAATCATTCCGCTCCTATCGATTTTAGCCAGTGACACGCTGAAACTTTCCGGCATCGGTTTGCTGGGACTTCTGCTCGCGGTGATAAACCCCCACATTCCTTTCATCGCCTACCACGCTTTTCTTCCGCAAATTTTATCGACGGGATTCCTGATCGGCTATTTGACTCTCCTGGGACCCTTCGCAAGGAACCCTGCGCGATCCATCAAAGAAACGCTATTTATTTCGATTTGGACCGCGGCGCTGGTAACCGCTTACCTTGAACTTTTCACTTTTGTGATTATCCTGACAACGCTCTACTTCATCGCGCTCGCCGTCATCCGCCAAATAACTGTGGCGCAGGCGCTCGCTCAGTTTGGTCGCTGGCTTCTGCTAAGCGCTTTCCTAGCTCCGTACCAGGCATTCATGTTTTTTCCGATTATTATTTTTCATTCGGGCTGGTCCGGTGGAGGGTGGGACATCTCGGAAAAATATTATCTTTTCATGACCCAACTGGGAGTTTATAAATTTGATCCGCAGTGGATCATTCCATTTCCTTTTTTGGAATGGATTGGAAACATTGTGATCTTGGCTCTAATCCTGGTAGGAATCCGTTTTTCATCAGAGCCCTGGCTGATGCTCGCAATGGTTGCTCCGTTCATCCTTTCTGGATTTACTTCTTATAGCGGCAATTGGAACTATCGCTATTTTAAAAATCTGACCTATGTCTATTTTTGGCCTTCTCTAGTTATCGGTTCGGCGTTAATGCGCATCAAGGGAATGAAAATTTGGAACTATTGCGCTGTCCTTTTCCTGGCTGGCCTAATTTCGATGGCTGGAATGAATGCGGTCAAACGGTTGCGAATCACGATGGCCGGAGCGCTTCGGATACCTCAGGAATTAACCGCATTGAGACGTCTGAATAATGACAGGGAATTAAAAACAATTTTCGCACCTGGTCTCGACTTTCAGGAAAGCCTATGGGTTGGATATTTCTTAATGGATAAAAACCTGATTTTGGATTTTAATAATCCCTATTTGCGCAACGACGTTCAAAAACCAGGGGAAATCTGGCGGGGTTCGGTACTTTCAAAAATCCCGATGCATCGATCGCCCAGGGACGCAATGCCGTTACAAACGGGACCCTACTATTTTTATGCGCCGTCACGCTCCTCATGATCTATTTCAGCGTAATGGCGACGATCCTGGGAATTTATTTGATTACGCTCTTCACCGGCTTCGGCCTTTCATCAATCCTTTCGGTTGATGACAATGAGGGCAGTTTTTTT
>JANLTE010000024.1:0-8533 GCA_031362785.1 Elusimicrobiota bacterium | reverse complement strand
TGCGCCTCGAAAAAATTCCCTCGCGGATCGTGAACGGGTTCATCATGCAGGAGTGGAACCCCCAGGGAAACTATTTTGTGGTCCGCGCCAAGGACGCCCACTCCTGGGTGGAAGCTGACATGGGCGGGCTATGGGTACAGTTCGATCCCTCGCCCATCGTGCAGGGCAGCGAGTTCAAGGAGTTTTCGTTTCGCGAGGAGGCCAGGCAGCGGCTCGAATATTGGAATTTCCTCTGGACGGCCTATGTGCTGGGCTACGACATGGAATCGCAAAAGGCCATCGCTAAAAATGTTGAGCTGAAATCGGCGCGGCTGAGCGCGATGTTTGAGCCCTTCGCTGAGCGTTGGAGAAATCATATTTGGGGCACAAAAGCGAAACCCACCAAGCGTAATAATCGGAAAATTGAACATAATAATTTTGACCCGAAATCGCGGGTAAGCCCTATCAAATGGGTCTTTTTTGGGCTCGCGTTATCCCTAATTTCGGGAGGAATTTACCGGCGCCTGTTGCGGAGAAATCGGGATCGTTTGGGCGCCCCGACCGGACCGGGAGTCGCATCCTATTTCAAGATGCTCAGGGTCTTTGAACGCAAAGGCTGGTTCAAAAAATCCTGCGAAACCCCGCAAGAATTTTTGGATCGGCTGGAACGCCATGCAGCGGATTTTGCTCACTATAAACAACCTGCCAGAATCTTAAGTAGTATTTATTGTCGGGCCAGATATGGTGATGAAAAATTGACTTCAGAGACAGTTCAAACCGCTGAAACGGCAATTTTTAGGATCAGAAACATCAATAGAAATTTGACAAAAAATGCTTGAATTGACCAATATTTAAAGTTATACTTTAAAAAAATAGTGCTATATATACAATAAAATGCGAATTATAGTTAAAATGCGATATTAACTTACTGGCACTTGAAATGAAAATAAAGCGTAAAAAATGGGAATCAATGCGCCTGCATATCCTGGAGGATAAGCCGCTGACGACTTTTGAGATCAGCCAAATCTGCGGAGTCGTGCATTCAACCGTTTCGAACTGGGTGGACAACGGCAAGCTGACCGCCTTTAAAACCCCGGGCGGGCATCGGAGGATCAAGAAAGAGTCCCTGCTGTTGTTCCTTAAACTTCACCAAATCCCTGTCTCGGATGAGATTTTACAAGCTTTGCAGGGAGTCACCTCTGAACCCCAGCTTGCGGGTTCCCCGAACCCCGTAAATGCTGCTCAGCCGCTAAAGAAGATTTTGATCATTGAAGATGACCATGATGTCAACGAAATTTTATTTCAAATTTTAAGCTTGAACTTTTCAAGCGCCCGGATTTTTCGCGCCATGGATGGGTTTGAGGCCGGAAAATTGATGGCGAGCGAAGCGCCCGATCTGGTGATCTTAGATTTGATCCTGCCCGGCATCGATGGCTTCAGAATCCTCCGCAACATCCGCGAGGACGCCAAACTGACACACACTAAGATCATCGCCACAACGGGATATGACGAATCTGAAAACCGCGAGCGCATCCTGCAGGCGGGGGGAGTGGACGGTTTTCTGGTGAAGCCGATCGATGTTGAGACCTTTAAATCGAAAGTTCGCAGCCTGCTTTACTCTTCCTAATACCAACTTCCTTATAGTATAATTCAGCCGTGCGAGATTTAACCCATGGATGATTTCGATAGGGTACGCCAGAAGATCCGGGACCTCCAGAGCCGCTTTTTAGGAGCGCAAGGAACCGGATCGACACTGTCGCCCGAAAGCCTTCCGGCGCAGGATTTCTGGAAGCGCCAATATGAAGATGAGAAGCGTAAGTGGGAAGAACAGCTCCTCATGAAGACAGTGGAACAAAAGGAGTTCCAGGAGCGATCGATCCACGATGAACTCTCCATTGTCGAACTTTCCCGCCGCATTCAGGAAATGGAATCGCGTTTGTCTCAGCGCTCAGGTCATCCTCCCGCCGCAACCCCCGATAACGACCTCAAACAAAAATTCGCCGCTTTGCAGGATGAAAACATTGATCTCAAGGCCCAGATCAACAAGGTTTTTCAGCTTCACAAAAATGAACTCCAGGCCAACGCCGAATTTGCCAAACAGCTCGAAACCGAAAAGAGTCTGCGACAGGAAGACCTGAAAACCCTGCGGCAAGGTATGGAAACCCTGAAGCTGGAAAATGAGAAAAAAATCCTGAGGCTGGAGCAGGAAAAAATGGAGCTGGCGAAGCTGATCGATGAAATCAAATCGAACAATTTTTCCTTCGTCGCTGAGCATAAAATTTTGAAAGAGGAAAACGCCATCCTGAAGGAAAACATGATGCACCATAACGAGACGGTAGCCATGCGGGAGAAGCTGCAGTTTAATTCCATGGAAAAAATGGTCGAGGGGCTCTCGCGGAGGCTGAAGAACTACTTTTCGCTGATGACCGGATCGGTCGAATACGGCCTTCACAGCGGTGATTTAAACGAAGCCCGCCAACATATGGCTCAGCTGATGGAAACTCGCAATCAGTCGGAGCTCACGGTGGACGAATTCCTGCAGCTTTCGAAGTATCCGGAACCGAGCCTGGAGCAGGTCCCTGTAAACGAACTTCTGGAAAGCGTGATCCGCGGGTTGGACGAGCCGGCAAAGAAAGCTCAGGTGAGCTTCGCTAAAAACTGGGGAAAAGTTCCGGCTGTTTTAGCGGACCGACACCTGTTGAAAGACGCGTTCCATCAAATTATTTTAAACGCGATCCAGGCGTCCGGACCGGGTTCGACCATCCAACTGAATACTTTCCATCACCCCGCGGCCCAAAAAATTGAAGTTCACATTATCGACATGGGTCACGGCATGTCGGACAAAGTTTTGGGCAAAATTTTTCAACCCTATTTCACCACCAAGAAAGGCCATCAGGGCCTGGGGCTATGCCAGGCGAAAAAACTGATCCAGTTGCACCACGGCTGGATTTCCGTGAGCTCCGAAGGAATCGGAACCACGCTCGCCGTAGAACTCCCCGAGTCCAAAGCCAGATGAGAGAAAGCTTTCTGCCCTTTTCCAAACCCTCGATCGGAAAAGAGGAAATCGAAGAAGTCGTCCGGTCGCTCGAGTCCGGATGGATCACGACGGGACCTAAGGTTCAGCAGTTTGAAGCCGACATCGCGAAGTTTGTGGGAAGCCCGCACGCTTTGGCCGTCAACTCTGCCACAGCCGGCCTGCATGTTGCGTATCTCGCTGCGGGGCTTAAACCCGGCGACGAAGTGATCACCTCACCGCTCACCTTTATTTGCACCGTCAGCATGATGGTCGCTGTCGGAGCCAAGCCGGTGCTAGTCGACATCGATCCTAAAACTTTAAACATCGACTGCGGAAAGATCGAACGCAAAATTACTCCGAAAACCAAAATGATCGTGCCGGTGCACTTCGCGGGACAGGCCTGCGACATGGACGCCATTCACTCGATCGCGCGCAAACACCATTTGAAAGTCATCGAAGACGCGGCTCATGCGATCGGGACTGAATATAAAGGAAAAAAAGTCGGCTCGATGTCGGACGCTACGGTTTTCAGCTTTCACCCCATTAAAAACATGACCACGGGCGAAGGGGGAATGATCACCACGCCACATAAAGAATGGGCGGATGAAATAACACTATTGCGCTTTCACGGGATGAATAAAAACGCCTGGAACCGGTACGCCCAGGCCGGAAGCCCGCTCTACGATATCTCTCGGCTCGGATTTAAATATAACATGATGGATATTCAGGCCGCGCTCGGGATCCATCAACTGAAAAAATTGTCTGAGTTTAACCGAGTCCGGACGCGTTACGCGGTGATTTACAACCGCGAACTGGGCTCTATCGAAGAAATTTTTCTGCCTCAAAAAGCCGCCTACGATCAGGTTCACGCCTGGCACCTTTTCATTATCGCGCTCAAATCGGAAAAGATGAAAATCGGGCGCGACGAATTCATCCAGAAACTATCGGAACAAAAAATCGGGACCGGCGTGCATTTCACCGCGGTCCACAAACATTCTTACTATCGCCCGATGTTTGAACAGGCCACGGATTTGCAAAACGCGGATTACATCTCGGACCGAATTTTGTCGCTGCCGCTTTATCCCGGCATGACGGAACAGGATGTTCAGGATGTGATCGCCGCCGTTAAGAAAGTTGTGAAGGAAAATTCCAAAAGTTCCACGGTCGCGGCTTAAATGGATTTATCGATCATTATCCCGGTTTATAACGAGCAGGAAAATCTGCCGGAGCTGGTCCAAAGGCTCTCGCGAGTGCTGGATGGCACCGGAAAATCTTACGAAATTATTTTGGTGGACGATGGAAGCAAAGACCGTAGTTTTTTGATTTTGAAGGATCTGGCGGGCGGCAATCCCCGGTTAAAGGTCATTCGCTTCAACCGCAACTATGGGCAGCACAACGCGATCTTCGCGGGGTTCTCCGAAGCGCAGGGAAAAACGATTGTCACGCTGGACGCGGATTTACAGAACCCGCCCGAAGAAATCCCGAAACTGCTTGCCAAAATTGATGAAGGATACGAAGTCGTTGGCGGATTCCGGCAGAACCGGCAGGATTCCATTTTCCGAAAAATCCCGACCTATCTCGTCGCGAAGATGACCTCGAAGTTCGTCGGCGTTCACCTTAAGGATTACGGATGCATGTTACGCGCATACAAAAAGGAACTCGTGGACGCCATGCTTGAAAGCGGCGAAGTATCGACTTACATTCCGGCTCTGGCGAACTCTCTGGCAAGTTCCGTCGCTGAAATCCCGGTCGACCATCAGGCGCGCTCGCGCGGAGAGTCGAAATACAGCCTCCTCAAACTCCTGCATTTAAATTTTGATTTGATGACCAGTTTTTCGCTGATGCCGATCCAGATCATCGGTTTAGCTGGCGTCATAATCGCATTTTTGGGACTGGCCTTCAGCATTTTCCTGCTGATCATGCGGCTGATCATGGGCCCCGAATGGGCGGTAGGCGGCGTATTCACGCTGTTCGGAATTCTATTTTTCTTCGTGGGCCTGCAGGTACTGGCGATCGGGATCATGGGCGAATACATCGGCCGGATTTATCAGGAAGTCCGTAAGCGGCCGCGCTACCGCGTTCAGGAAATCATTCCTTCCCAAAAAAACCGCTAAATTAGATGAACCTTGACGGCTGGGTTGTCGACTATTTCGCTCAGAATCCACCTCCCTATTTTCTCACGCAAATCGGGTTGATTTTGAAGCGCCTGGGAGAGGGCGACGATCTCGCTTTCCTCTGCGTTCTATTTGGCATTTATGCTTATTTGAAGCGCGACGGAAAAGCCATGCGGAGTTCCGCCATCGGAATTTTGGCGACGGCATTGTCGGGTCCCGTCGTGCAAGCATTTAAGCATCTCTTCGGCCGCGCGCGGCCGCTCCTCAATTTGGGCGACTTCCACTTCATCGGTCCCAACCTCGCCGCGAATGGTTTCGATTCTTTCCCGTCAGGCCACGCGCTGGCATCTTTTGCCCTCGCCGCGTTTTTTTCACGATATTATCCGAAGGGAAAATTCTATTTTTATGCCTTCGCCGCCGCGATCAGTTTGGTCGGGCGAGTCATGCTAAGAGAGCATTTTCTCAGCGACGTGGTCGTGGGCGGAGCGCTCGGCATCGCCCTTGGGAGTTTCATAGCGAAAAAGTTTGAGCCCTGGATCCAAAGCGGACAGGAAAGTCCATCGGGCTCAAAAATTTTAGTGAGCGAAACTTTTGAGAGGCCGCTTCGCGCGATCGAGTCCCATTGGAAGAGCCTCGCGCTCGTTACGCTTTTTTCTGGAGTCACGCTCCTAACGGGTCTCAACCGCTCAGCGCTCTGGGACCGCGACGAAACCGAATACGCTCAGGCGACGATAGAGATGCGGCAGGGCAACGACTGGCTCATCCCCACCCTCGAAGGAGAACCCTTCATTGAAAAACCGATCCTGCTTTACTGGGTTACCCGCGCCAGCGCTAAAGTTTTTGGCGATTCTGAAACCGGTTACCGCTTTCCCTCGGCTTTACTTGGAATTTTATGCTGCTGGATCACTTACTTCATCGCTCAAACGCTGTGGGGAGGAGGAGCGGGATTCAAAGCTTCGATGGCCCTGGCGTCCTCAATCTTATTCGCCGGATGCTTCAATCTCTTGATGACCGACCCGCTGTTTGTAACTTTCTCCATGCTTTCGCTGCTATTTTACGTCCTGTCATACAAAAAAGAAGATCGGGCGTTGCTATTTTTAATCCTCTCATATTCATCCGTCGGCATCGCGGCGCTCGCAAAGGGCCCCATTGGTTTTTTCCCGATACCGGTTTACCTTGTTTTCGAATTTTTTCATAGTAAACTCTCGCGATGGGATTTTATTCAAAGAAATATCGTGAAATGCGCGGCGCTCTCCCTGATCCCCTTCATTGCGGTCGCGCCCTGGTTCATGTACGTCTTCTCGAGAGAAGAAAAGGCCACCAGCTCTTTTTTTCTTTACGACAACCTATTCCGTTTCTTGCAAGGAATGGAAGGCCATACGGGACCCGCTTTTTATTATGTTCCCGTGCTCTTGATCGGGTTCTTCCCCTGGTCTTTCTTTTTTATCCGCGCCGCCGCGCAAAATTGGCGCGAGAGGGAAGATCATTCGCCTTTGCGCGCGGAAAGCTTTCTGCTTTTAACCTGGATTCTTTTTTTGTTCGTCTTTTTTTCGCTCAGCGCGAACAAACTGCCGCACTACATCGCGCCCGTTTTGCCGGCCATGGCCTGCTGGGTAGGGAAGATTTGGGACGACCAGACCGCACGAAATCCATTGAACCTCAGGAATACATTCCTCTGGACTTTAACGCTCTCAGGACTTTTGCTTCTGGCGCCCTTCGCGCTCATCCTGATGAAGCGTCCGCAGTATTTTTCAATCGCGCTTTTGACTCCATTCACCCTATCGTTCGCTGCCCTATGCGCCGCGTCGTTTTGGTCCGCGCGCGAGCGCTGGCAAAAGAGTTTCAACTTTGTTTTCGTCGCCGGATTTTTATTTTTATTATCGGCAAAGATTTGGTCTTTCCCCTGGATCGAGAAGTTCAGGGTCATGAAACCCATGGGTACGGCGATCAAAAAACTCGTGCCGCAAGACGCAAAGCTTTACGGATATTTCGTATCGGAACCGAGCCTGTTTATTTACGGCGGCAGGACTTTCCCGAAGATCGAAGATGTCTCGCTAGACGCGCTGCTCATCCGGCCCGAACCCACTTATGTTATTGTTCCCGAACTTTGGCTCAAGAGCGACATCCCCTTCGAAATTCTGGAAAAAGCGTCCGGCTTCGCGGAAAACAGCGGAGAGGTCACGCTTTACCTCATAAAAAATAAACTCTGATGCGCGTCATTTTATTCGCTTATCACGACATCGGGTACGAAGGGCTCAAGACTTTGAGCGATTCGGGCCATGAAATCGCGGCAGTTTTCACTCATGCTGACGACGCAAAGGAAAACATCTGGTTCAAGTCGGTCAAAGACCTCGCAAATCAACTGAAAGTGCCCGTGCACATCGACCCGGACTTAAATGATCCGGTCTGGCTTAAAAATATCAAAGCGATGAGACCGGACGCCATTTTTTCTTTCTATTACCGCAAAATGATTCGCGACAGCATTTTAACGGTCGCGCCCAAAGGGGCGTTCAACTTGCACGGATCGCTGCTTCCGAAATACCGCGGACGGGCGCCCATCAACTGGGTGTTGGTGAACGGTGAAAAAGAGACGGGGCTAACGCTTCATCACATGGTGGCGAAACCCGACGCCGGAGACATCGTGGCGCAGAAAAAAGTTTTAATTTCGGAAGACGACAACGCTCTCACGCTCTACCGGAAGCTCGTTCCGTTGGTTGCGCCGATGCTCCGCAAAGTGGTTCCACTCATCGAAAAAGGAACCGCGCCCCGGACCGCGCAAAACCAGGGCGAAGCGACCTATTTTGGAGGCCGCAAACCAGACGATGGAAAAATAGACTGGTCCAATCAGGCAATCGAGATCTACAATTTAATTCGCGCGGTCACGCGCCCTTACCCGGGCGCCTTTTCAACCCTGAGCGGAAAAAAAATTTTCATCTGGCGGGGCGCCGCGCAAAAAATGTCTGAAAAAAAATCTCCCGGAACGGCGCTCAGCGCGAACCCGTTAATAATTTGTTGCGGCCTCGACGCTTTAAAGATCGATCAAATTCAAACCGAAGGCGATGCTGAACTGTCCGGGCCGGATTGGGCGGGACAAAACTCCGTCAAGATTGGTACAATATTGGGATGAGAAGGATAAAAAAGTGAAGATATTAATTGTCGGCGTCAACGGATTTATAGGCAACGCGCTCACCGAGCGGATTTTGAGCACGACGGATTGGGACGTGTTCGGGATGGATTTATCGGACAACCGGCTCGAGCACTCCATCAGCCACCCGCGGTTCCATTTCGTGGAGGGCGATATTTCCATCAATAAGGAGTGGATCGACTACCACGTTAAAAAATGCGACGTCGTCTTGCCCCTGGTCGCGATCGCGACCCCGGCGACTTACGTTAAAGACCCAATCCGCGTGTTCGAGCTCGACTT
>JANLTE010000010.1:0-3707 GCA_031362785.1 Elusimicrobiota bacterium | reverse complement strand
GTTTACCAGCGTTTGTTTCCGGTGCCAGGCCGTCGGCACTTTCGATAGATGCGCGCGGGTAACTTCCAGATAGTATCCGAACACCGAGGTATATCCTATTTTGAGCGTCGTGATCCCGGTTTTTTCCTTTTCGCGGGCTTCCAATTCCTGCAGACAGGATTTGCCCTCCGCCGCGGCCTTTCTTTTTTGATCGAGGTCCGCGTTGTATCCCTCGCGTATCGCGCCGCCGTTTTCTAGCGTGATGGGCGGATCGTCCGATAGGGCGGTGGCGATCAAATCCAGAATCTGAGCGCAGTCGTCCAGCTCGGAGGTCAATTGCGATATTTTTTGCGGGGGCTCCGTGGAGATCGCGTCGGCCTGGTTCCAGTTGGAAGCCGACAGAAGCTTTTTAATTTCGCGCGCCCGGGAGAGCGAAATCTTAAGCCCCAGCGCGTCGCGCGGGCTCGCGTGTCCCGAGGCAATCCTCATGCAGAGCCGCTCTAAATCCGAACAGCCCTTAAGCGCGTTGCGGCATTGGATTCGCAGCGTGGATTCCTGCACGAAATAATCCACCGCGTAAAGCCGTTCTTTAATTTTAGAGAGATTGATTAAGGGGCTCGCAATCCATTGCTTGAGGAGTCTGGCGCCCATCCCCGTCATGGTTCGATCCAGGAATTGCAGCAGCGTTTTCTCTTCGGTCCCGTCAAAACTGTTTCTTAAAAGTTCAAGGTTCTCGATCGTTTCCTTATCTAAGCTCATCGAATCTTTGCGGGAGATCAGGATTGGCTCGCGCAGGTTTTGGAGGGAATCGGGATTCATTTTTTGGAGATAGCGGAGCAACAGGTTCGATGCCTGCCACAAAACGGGGTGATCCGCGCGCAGGCGCTCTTTGAGCGAGTCGATCACGGGCGTTTCGGTCTTCATCCACTCGCGGTTCGGAAAAATGGAGACGGTTCGTTCGTTCAGGAAGTTAAACGGTTTATCGTTATCGGCCAGCACGATTTCGGAGGGGTTCATCCGCGAAATTTCGTCGCGCAGGTTTGAAAAATCATTGTTCCCATCCAATTCGGTTAACTGGAACTGGCCGGTTGAAATGTCCAGCGCCGCGATCCCGATGGCTCCTTCCCGCGCTTCCGAGAAAGAGATGGCGATTAAAAAATTGTTTGATTTCTCCGTCAGCAGATTTTCTTCGATGATCGTTCCAGCGGACATGACACGCACCACCGCGCGCTTCACGATCCCCTTCGTCGCGTCGGGATCTTCCATCTGTTCCGCGATGGCGACCTTAAAACCTTTTTTGATCAGCTTGGAAATGTACCGGTCCATGGCGTGGTAAGGAATTCCGCACATCGGAATGTTTTGCCGCTGCGTGAGCGTCACTTCAAGCACGGGCGCTGCTATCCTCGCGTCTTCCAGGAACATTTCGTAAAAGTCTCCCAGCCGAAACAGCAGGATTTCGTCCGGGTGGGCGGCCTTTAATTCCTCATACTGCTTCATGAGGGGCGTCGATGCGGACTCTTTATTTTTTTCCTGTGGCAAAACGAACGTTTCGGAGTTCACGCGGCTTTCCGGTTTGAGAGCCGAACGATGCGTTCGCGCCAGACCTGTAATCGCTTCAGCAGTTTGTAGGTGCTCAAAACGTCTTTCACGAACTTCCGCGTTTCGGGAAATTTGATGTCCCTGAATTCAAGGGTTTTTTTATTTTTCTCCTTGAGCCAGTCCCGCGCGTTTTTTCCTCCCGCGTTATAGGCGCACAGCACCAAAATGTCATCCGAATCAAACTCCTTGCGAAGCTTGGAAATGTAGTAGGTCCCGATCAAAATGTTGGTGTCCGGTTCTTCCAGGTCGGCCGTTTCAAATTTTTTGACGCCAAGCTCCCGGGCCATTTCAAGAGCGGTGTTCGGCATGATTTGCATGAGGCCGATCGCGCCCCGCGGAGATTTCGCATTTTTTACGAAGTTTGATTCCACCTTCATGACCGCGGTGATAAACAGAGGATCTTCCCCATATCGCTTGGCGTGGCGGTCCGCGCTCTCTTTATGAATCACCGGATTTAAAATTAATTCGATGGCCTGTATCCCGACGGGGACATTGCCCCACCTCACGAAAATGCCGAGCAAGATGAGTCCCAGGAGGGCGGCAACCCTCAATTTTCGATTGGCGAAAAGGGACAGCCCTTTCATCGGGCGAGGACCTTTGCGCTTTTTTTCCCGCGAAGATGCTCAACTTTTTGAATGAGGCGCGCGAGCCGCTCTTCTTTTACGCCGCTCGAAACGCTATCGTCCCCTTTGGCCGATTCGGTTCCGGCGCGCGGAGAATATTTGAAGCAATAGGCCAGGCTGAAACGGACTTCCTCGGCTAATGCGAGCGTGGCTTCGAAATCTTCCTCGGTTTCTCCGGGGAACCCCACGATGAAATCGGTTGATAATGCTAATTGAGGGATGGCGCTCCTCAGTTTCCGCGCGATCTCCAGGTATTCCTCTCGGCTATAGTTTCGCTTCATGGCTTGCAGAATGGGGTTCGATCCCGATTGAACGGGAAGATGAATTTCGGGCGAAACCTGCGGGATCCGCCCGAGCGTCTCGATTAATTTGTCGGACATGTAATGAGGGTGCGGGCTCATGAAACGGATTTTTTCAAGCCCCGAGATTTTGGAAACCTCAAGCAGCAGCGAGGCAAAATCAACCATCGTGGAGGCTCCGGTCGTTTCTTCCCGCCGGTACCAGTAGGAGTTAACGGTTTGTCCAAGGAGCATCAGGTCTTTCGCGCCGGCTTCTATTTTTTGCCGTATTTCAAATAAAATTTTTTCGGGCGGGCGATACGCTTCTCTTCCTCTTACTGCCGGCACGATGCAGTAGGAACAGGAATAATTGCAGCCGCGCATAATCGTTACGAAGGCGGTCGTATCGGAGTTCCCTAAAACCAGAGGTTCCCCATCCGCGCGAAGGTCGCCCTGGCCAAAAGTAGCTTCGCTTTCGTCAAACCAGCTGAACCCTCGAGCGGAGCTTTGTTCCTCGGGAGCCGGTTTCGGAGCATCAAAAAAAGCGTTAAAAATTTCGGGAATCTGATCGATAGACTTTGCTCCCGCTACTAAATCCACCTGAGGGAAGCGAGTCTTTAGATTTTTTTTCAGCCGTTCGGCCGCGCATCCGGCCACGATGACTTTTCGTCCGGGGCGCTTGCGTTTCCAATCCTTCAGGCGCCCAATGAATGAGAGCGCGCGCTGCTCGGCGTGCTGACGAACCGTGCAAGTGTTGAGGAGGACGACGTCGGCGTCTTCCTTATCTGCTGTGGGAGCAAAGCCCCGCTTGATCAAATCGGCGCTCATTTCCTCCGAATCCGCCACATTCATCTGGCAGCCATAGGTCTCGACATAGAGTTTGAGCTGCTTTTTAGGTTTTTTGGTTGATTTTTCCATTTGTTTTAGTATTTTTCTATGCCGCCAGCTTTTGCAAAGATAGGCACGAACTCATCCTGCAACTCAAATGCTGCAAGCTTTTTCGGCTTTTTCTTTCCAGGGTTGCTGAAAGTGACTTTCTTAAAGATGTTTTCCCAAAGCGTCTTTTTAGTGGGGCATCTAGACTGTTGTATATGCTATCAAATTGTAAGAATAACTCGAAAACCTTATCCAGGCTGGTGTGATTTTTGATGAAGTTTTTGTGGGGAAGGTCAATGAAGCATATATGTTAAAATCAAATGTCAGTTTCTGTTTTAATATTTAAATTTTT
>JANLTE010000387.1:0-3404 GCA_031362785.1 Elusimicrobiota bacterium | reverse complement strand
ACCGCAACCGTTCCCGCGCCGCCTACATTCAGGCGCAGGTCCTGCCGCGAGATGTGCTTATAATAGACCTCCGCATGGATCTTTTTTTCCCCCAACTGGGTCGCAGGGCCCATGAGTTCAAGGGCTCCCGCGGGTCCCCCGATAAGCCCCGCCAGAAGCGCTAAAACAGCTATACAATAAGGTGATTTTGACAGATTCATAACCGCAATAGTTATAGCAGGAATCGCATTCTCCGTCAAGGTAACATCCTAGTTTCTTTTTTGTTACATTTATGTAATGTTGAAATCGAGCCTTGATTTATATGCCCTTTAATTTATATAAGAAAAGACAATGAAACTCTTGAAATCAATTTTGAGCCCTTTATTCTTAACCCTGTTAGGATTATTGATCCTCTCGGGCTGCGCGGCACAGAAGCCGGCGGTGATGCGCTACTCCTTGTGGCCCCAGGCTCAAATCCAAGTTCAGGGCCAGGTACAGGAAAATCCCGCAAACTTCCATCTGGTATTGGTGTGGCGGGACGAGTTCGCGAAGAAGCGCGGGCGGCCGGCGGCGGATCCGGAACGGTTCGTGGAGGCGCTGAGCAACGAATGCGCGAAGAGCAAAGCGGGGCGTATAGCGTCGTACCAGATTTTGGAAGACGCAACTGATCTGGACGCTTGGATCGGGATCTTCAGACCGACGATACCGGTGCTGAGAGTGAACGCAAAGCTGGGCGCCAACGAGTCGAGTGGGAACTGGACGATATCGCTTGAGGGCGAGTCGCGAGTCCAGGCGCTGCTCTTCGATACTACTCTGAACGCCACTAAAACCGCCGTTCAGGTCTCGCGCAAACCCCAGCCGCCGGAGCCCTCGGGCGAGAGCTTCTCGCGGGAGCTCCTTAGATCTTTTGAAATAAAACTCTATAAGGATTTCTCAGCGAAACTTTTCGAGAAACTGCCGAAGGATAAACAGGACACGTCTTTGTATTACGCTAACGGAAAAAGCGCGCGAATGAAGCAGGCCTACGCAGCGGCTCAATCGGGCGACGCTAAGTCAGCCGCGAAGTTGTGGCAGGATGAAGCGGACGCGGACCCGAGCAGCTATAAAGCGCTAGGCAACTTGAGCGCCTATTATGAGTCGGAAGGCAATTTCTGGAAAGCGATCCTATATCACGCGGCTTACATGGAAAAACAGCCCAAAGGATTTCGTTCGCTGATCTTTCAGGAAGCGAACAAAGAACGGGAAACCATGTTGAAAGGCATTCTGGCGCTCAAAGAAACAGATCTATCCAAAAAAAAGATGCTGAAACCCGAAGCGGTTCTCGCCATCCTGCCGCTCGAAAACACGACCAACGATTTGGACGCGCCGGTGAAAGTAAGAAATAACCTCGCGGAACAGGCGCAAAAACTGGGATACGCGTTGGTCCCGATGGAAGAAATCGATGAGAAATTGAAGATGAACGGGTTCACCGACGCTGGACAATTCCGGGCCGCGACCGTTCAGAAATTGGGAACGATGGTAGGGGCGGATTATTTGCTGATGGGAACCGTCGAGGAGTTTCGCGCGCTGCCCGCAAAAGAAGTAATGGCGGAGCTGAAACTGGTCTATGCGCCCGACGCTCAAATCGTCTACGATAAAACTCTCCGGGTACTGGAAGAAGAAAAAAACGTTCTGAACTCCATCCTGGAAAAAGCTCTCGCGAAGGCGACGGATTTAATTGTGGAGAAGGCAACAGGAAAGATACTCGCAGACGAAAGCCGGATGCTCGCCAAACGGTACTTGCAGGCCTGGCCGCACTTCAAAAACTAGGTTAGCGAATTTAAAAAGGCGTTTACGATTGAAACGACCAGACTGAAGAGAAGGGCCCACCAAAAGTTCTGAACCTGAAACCCCGCCACAAGTTTATCCACCAATAAAATCATCAACGCGTTGATCACTAGCAGAAAAAGACCGAAGGTCACGACCGTGATCGGTAAAGTTAAGAAGACGAGCACGGGTTTTAAGAACGTATTGACGATCCCGAGCACGATCGCAACGACCAACGCGGTCTCCAGGCCGTTAACGGTAACGCCCTTCAGCAGATATGTGCCAGTCCAGACGGCGAGGGTGTTGATTACGAGGTTTAAAATTAATCGCATTTATATCACCTATGTTTTAGCTAGACCTGCGCGAATTGTCGCTTCCAAGAGCATCCTCGGACAGTTTCTAGAAGATCTTACCAACCTATTTGGATTTTTCCCGGGCGAATGTGAAAGTGGAAGTCTCTTTGGCTTTGCCGTCTTCAAACGAAGTCCACTTCTGCGTGATGTGGTCGTTGTCCTGGAAATCGATCACGAGCGAATGCATGTGGGGCTCTTTGGCGCCTATCCCGCTGTCTTTAGCCAGGTCCAGCTCGATTTGCTTCTCGTTCCAATTTTTTAGTTCGAGCGTCGGCTGATTCCCCATCATGCAATAATGAGTCATGCTGAGCTTGCCTTTTTTGTCGTGATACATCGAAACCATTTCGTGCGGGGTTCCAGGGAAAAGTTTCTCCACCAAAACGCTACCGCCTGAAGTTAAGGAATACTCCACCTGAAGTTTTGGGTCGCCCATCTTCTTATCGTCGCTGGTTCCTTCCCAGTTTCCGGCTAAACGCTTCAACTTTTCGAACTGCGGCGAACCTGGCGCCATTTCATGGTGACCGCTCGAGTCCGCTTTCAAAAAGACCGGAGCGATCAGAATTAGAGATAAGATAATGCCAATGATTGTTTTCATTGTAAATCCTCCTTTTTATGAGTCGCGATGGACAGTATCGGGTGAAAAAGCGGGTAGGCAAACGGCGAAATATTCGGCGCCTTCGGATCCAGGAGTGCTGTACTGCACCCACTCGTTCTTTGAAACAATAATCGCCTGACCCGGACCTACGCTCCATTCTCCCTCTTTTGTTTTCACTTGTAAAGAACCTTTGAGCACCACCGTATATTCGTCAAACTCGGGGGTCTGGCCCGGTTCCACCCAGCCCGATGGGCTTTTCATGTGGGCGATGCTCGCGGCTTGCGTTGTTGAATTAACCCTGCCGATAAACTCCTGAATAATTTTCGGCTTATTACCCGCGGCGGCGACTTGAACTGGTTTTTCGATTAGGAGAGCCATGGTTAATCCGCCCTGGCTTCGGGAAAGTGTTTTGCGGCGATGGTGTCATAGCGCGCGGCCACGGCTTTTACGAAATCGCGTTTCGCGGCGAACGAGCCGTGGAAGAACGCGCCTTTAAATCCCGCGACGATGAGGCGCTTGAGCTCGACGCGCGTGACCTTGGCGTGCTCGCACACCAGCTCCACCTCGCGCGAGACCGTCGTATTCGAGATGAGCCGGTTGTCGGTGCAGACGGACACCGACAGGCCGTGGTCGATCATCTGCCGGATCGGGTGCTTATCCAGGGATTTAAG
>JANLTE010000362.1:0-4906 GCA_031362785.1 Elusimicrobiota bacterium | reverse complement strand
CCACGCATCCATGTATAGCTGGTCAGCGGCGGCAGCCACACCGTTCCCGCACCGCGCAACTGCGGTCCGCAGCTACCGGGTTCTTGCGGAGCGAAAGTGATATAGTCGCCTGTCACGCCGTTGTAACTCGCATTCTCCTCCACTGTTACGGGCGGAGTCCACACAATCGAAACACCGATGCCAGCGGGAATAAAGATCGATATGCTGCTAGGAGGCACAGTTTCAGGTGTCATTCCCGCTAACTGGGGATTATATTCCGAATCAAGGACAATAAACGGATCGCTGATGCCATATTCGGTAGCGATGTCGTCAATGGTGCCCAGCATCAGCATCATACCCATCACGGTGCCGATGATGCCCAGCGCCGGTGAGTAGGTCCCAAGGGCATTAAAAATTTCCGCGCCCACTTTGTGGCGCTCGCGGATGAACCCAATTTCGGTCTCGAGCATGTTCTGGATGAAATCTTTGTCCTGACCATCGATCGCCAACTGGAGACCGCGCCGCATGAAATCGTCTTTGATGTTCTTAACGTCGGCTTCAATGGAGAGTATTCCGCCCTGGCGGGCTTTTTTGGTGAGTTCAACGAATGTGGAAACGAGCTGAGAAGTGTCCTCGCCGGTGCTCATCAAAACTTTTTTCAAAACTTTTCTGAGGCCCCAAACCCGGGCCCAGGGATAGTGCACCAGGAGCGCGCAGAAAGTTCCGCCCAAAACCACGAGGAACGCCTCGACGTTGACAAAGAACTTAAAATTCGATGCCCCGCCCGGAGCGTGAAAAATGGAAAAACCGATGGCGCCCAGCGCCATTACGATGCCTAAAATCGTTGCGAAATCCATTGTTTTCTTATCCCTTTGAATTAATGAAGCGATGCCCGGCCAATGTACTCAAGAAGTTTTCAAATAATTTTTGAGAAGTGTTTCCGCGGGGGTGTGCCCATCGGACAAAAGCTTCCGCCGATATTCGATCACTTTTTCGATTACGACCTCAGCGCTTTCTTTGACGACGATTTTGGATCCGGTGGCGAGGGTGACGGTGGTGTCGGGGTGCTGTTCCATCGATTCAATGAGTTCGGCGTTTACGACGACTTCCCGTCCGTTCAACCTAGTCAACCTTATCATAGCGCGACTGACAATATATCAAAAAAGGGGGCTTGGGCGAAAGTGAAAGCTCGTCATTTGGGCGCCAAGGTCCCCGAATAAATTTCCCGCACGCCGCTGGACTCCCCCGTTTTTCCGAGCATCTTGTACTCGCCCCGCGCGTTAATTTTTGGCAAACCGAGCCCCTCGTAAACTTTTTTCTTTTTAGTTACCGCATCGAAAAAAATGGTGCCTTCGATCGTCTTGTAGACTTTTACGAAACCGTAGAGCCCGCCTTCGGCCAGATACAGGGAATCACGGTCGAGCAGAGGCGCTTCGTTAAACGCCAGGAGCGGCTCGCCCGCGGTGCTGACCAAAACGGCGAACAGATCGCAATCGTCAATGGCTTTATATTTGGAACAACCAGGATCGCGCTGGGCTAAGAATACGCTCGCGCCCGAGTCGGAAAATATGGCTTGGGCCGTCTGGGGCTTTCCCCACAGCGCTTTGCCGCTCGCGTCAAAAAAATTAAATGAGTTGTCCAAAAAAATAGCCCAGGCTTGCTTTCCATCCGAAAGAACGCCTCCCGCCTTATAGCGGGGCGGGCCGCTATCATCGGAACCTTCGTAGGCGCTGACCAATTTTTTACGGCGGCTCCGGTATAAAACCTTCATTTCTTTTTTCGTTCCGTCAAAACAAACCATGGAGCGTTCAAATTTCATCCAGCCAGACTCGGCCCGGGGAGCCCGGATCTTTTCGACAGCATTTGCCGATAAAACTGTTCCTCGCAGATGGACGCAGGTGAGATCGCCCCCCAATACGCCGGTGACTCGCGCCCAATCGCCGTCTTCGAGGGAAATGGCGCCGTGTAAATCGTAAAGGTTTGACCCGGAGCGCAGGTTCCACATTCCGCCTTCCAAATCTTCCCACAGCAATTCGCCTTCAACGATCACCGTGCTGCCCGTTAGGTCAACGGACGGAACTCCATCGGTTTGCCCCGCGTGGGAATTCACGCAAAATAGAGCCAACATGAAAATCGTAAGACATATTTTATTCAAATGGGTTGGGAATGATGAGGATTGCATGTTTATAATAGGAAAGGAAATTATATCAAAGAATATCGAGCTTCCGACGCGCTTGGCGGTCGCCTTCAAAATGAAACGCGCCTGACATGGGTCCCCGGGTAGTAAAAGGTTAAAATTTCTTCGTAGGTTTTTTGATGCTTGTTCGCAAGGCCGCCCGCGCCCGTCTGGCAGAGACCTACTCCGTGCCCCCACCCGCCGCCTGAAACCCAAAACTCCTTGATGTTTCCTTTCACGTCTTTTTTGGCTTCGATGATAAAAAGAGTGCTGCGCAAAGATCCGATCGTGAAGGCGGATCGGATGTCGTTCTCTTTTTTCAAGATAACTTTTCGGCGGCTCCCTTCAATTAAAAGCTCTTTCACATGACCCGAAACGCCCCTCGCGAGCGGGACGATGCGCAACACTTTGCCGAGGCGGAACTTGCGGCTCAATTTCCGTTCGGCGACCGATAACGGCACGATGCGCAGCCATCGAAATTCGGAAGAGGTTACATAATCCTGCAGGTTGCAGAAAGCGTCCGGATTGTCGCGGATCCAAAGTTCCATTTTCCAGGGCGAAACGGGAAGCGCGGACGGGTTGACGTCGCCATCGACCACGCCGCGCAAGTAACTCAAGTTTCCCCACCCTCTCAAATCGTTCGAATCGCGCGAATGTCCTCCGCAACTGGAGTAGTAATACGAGTAGGCGAGCTTTTCCTTATAGTAGAGCAGCACCCCGCGGGTTTCCTGAACGGCTCGCTGGCTCGCGGAGCTCTCGGCGCGAATACCCTTATAAACTTGACAATGCTGGCTGTCGCACAAATCGTAACCCGCCTTGCGATGGGGACGGAAGGAATCTTTTCTGAGCACGCCCTGCGTGCGCGCGATCACGGCCTGCGCCTTTTGCGCTTCGATCGGCCAAGTGCTTGGGATTTCAGCCGGCACGCAGCCGAGCAAATACTCCTCGATGTCCACCTCGTTGACGACATACACTCCCCCGCCGGTCCGCGGCGCGACTTCCAACACGCCTCGATATTCCTTAGGCGAATTTTCCGGTCGAAAACCTCTGGCCAGCGTCACGCTTTCGAACAAAAAGGCGTTGGTATCCAATTCGGGTTCGAGCCGGATCGGCCCGTTGAACGGCCCGTACTCGCCGCCTTTCGACTTCAACAGGAAGTGTCCCGTTTTGACCATTTTCACTTCCCATTTTTCTTTGCCGTCGACGCGTCCGTAAAGTTTCTTGGATTTTTTTCCGATGACGGAAAAGGGCTCGCTGGATAAGAATGAAAAAGTTTTGATGCGGGCCGCTTTGCCAGCGGGCGAAGTCCAGACGCCGACGCGGAGCGGGATGCCGGAAAAAAATTCCTTGTACGAATGGATGGCGACAAATTTAGAAGTGTCCGACGCGACGCTCACGATAGTTTTTTCTTCCTTCTCCTCCTCTTCGGGGTCGGGCGCGGAAGCGGAAAGGGCCCGCAGCGAGTTTTTAATTTCAGGGTTTTGAGGATCGGAGGAGTTTAAACTCTGAAGCTGCGCGATGGCCTGATCGATTTTTCCCACTTTCTGCGACGCCTTAGCCAGCGACACTCGCGCCTCATTGAAAGTCCAGTCGCGCTTCATGGTCTGAACGTAGTTTTCATGCGCGTTCTTGAAATCGCCCACGCTCTCGCAGGCGCGGCCGATCAGAAAACTCGAAGCCGCGAAATTGGGCCGAAACTTTTTCAGCATCCGGAGGGCTTGAATGGCCTCATCGGTTTTCCTGAGATCGGCGAGCGCAACGCCTAACCCCAGCAACGCGCTTGGGTCGTCGGGCCGAATTTCCAGGGCCTTATTAAAGGCGCCCTGGGCCCGCTCGGTTTGCGAAACCTGCAAACAGGCCCAGCCAAGTTCCGAAAAGATATCTGCGTTGGACGGGTCAAGGACAGCGGCTTTCTCGAACATATCAATCGATTCCTTAATTCTATCAAGCGTTTTGTAAACGACAGCTGCGTCCAAATAAACCTGCGTGGTCGGGTTTTGCAAGAGCGCCCGTTTATAAAATTCAACCGATTTGGTGAGCTGGCCGACGAAAAAAAGCCTGTTCGCCTTGTCAGCGAACTCGGCGGCGCTCTCGGCAAACGCGCGGGGCTGACAGGAATAAAGGGCGCAGCAAAGGCCGATGAAAAATTTCTTCACTATTTTTGAACCGGCGCTCCGCTTTCCAGCCAGGCGCTCCAGCCGCCCGCCATGGAAAAAACATTTTTATAGCCCATCTTCTTTAAATTGTCTGCCGCCAGCGCCGAACGGAAACCGCCGCCGCAGTAGAGGACGATTTCGGCGTTAAAATCGGGGATGGATTTCTCGACGTCGCGCTCGATGACGCCCTTGCTCAAGTGCGCCGCGTTTTGCGCGCGGCCCGCAGCCCATTCCGATTCTTCGCGCACGTCCACCAAATGGAACTTTTCGTTGCGCGATAGTTTTTGCATCACCTGTTGAACGGAAATTTCGCGGACGCGTTCTTTAGCGTCGTCTACGAACTTCAAAAATCCCGGTGAGTGATGTTTCAGAGAGACCCTCCCAAATGAAAAAGGCCCCCCATCTTTTCAAATGAAGGGCCTTTCATCATACGAATTTACTTTATCAACTTCGCGTTCAACTTAATTTGCACGCCGGTCAACGCCTTGGATACGGGACAGTTCTTTTTTGCGTCATCGGCGAGCTGCAAGAACGTTTTTTCGTCGATGTTGGGGACCTGGCCTTCCATGGTCAGCTCAATAGTCGTGATGGCAAA
>JANLTE010000357.1:0-4883 GCA_031362785.1 Elusimicrobiota bacterium | reverse complement strand
CCGTTGGATCAAACAGCGTCGCAAAAACGCGGAATATTACCGGAAATTTTTAAGCGGGCTTAGCGGTGCGGTTCAATGTCCGCCCGAAGAAAGCTACGAATACTGTGCTTATCATCTTTTTGTGATTCAGGTTGACCGGCGGGACGAACTGCAAGCGTATCTTTTAAAAAATGGAATTGACACCAAAATCCATTATCCGATTCCCATTCATCTCCAGAAATGCGCTGCGGGTCTGGGATACAAGCGCGGCGATTTTCCGGTCATCGAAAAACAGTCGCAAAAAATTTTAAGCATCCCCGTCTTCCAGACCCTCACTCAAAACCAACTTGACCTCGTGATCGAAAAAATCACGCGGTTCTATCAATAATCTAAATATTTAAGCGTTGATTTCGGACTTCGGAGAGTCTAAACGCTCGATGATCGAAGAATGGCTCCAAAAGCTTTCGATCGGGCTGGAGCGCTTTTTAAGGCCTGCGAAAACGCCTTTGCCAGCCATGTTGTGAGCCAGCAAGGCTGTATAGGCGGGAGCTCCCGTGGCGCCGGGGGAATTGTAATTTAGGATATGAAAGGAATTCTTTCCCCAAAGGGGGATCGCTTCCTTTATGAAATGACCGCCCGCGTCGATGACGGAACTGCGAATCCCAGAGGTTCCCGGCCTTACGCAATGGGTTTCCCGTAAATCGGGGATAAACTTTTGAACGCGCCTCACCATCTGGCCCTTTGAAATTGAACTCATCCATTCTTCGGACGCCAGCTTTAGGAATTCCGGATTCGTAAAAAGTTTAAGCTTGTTGCCCATCGGAGGTTCGAAAATTTTTCTGACCAACTCGCCGACGCTCGAAAAAAATCCGCTGTAGGTTTTCGAGCCCGTTATCATGACCGCGTTAGGTCCGATTTCACGGCGACCGTCCGCGCGCACGATCCAATGGGGGTCCAAAAAGGGAAGTTCAATATGCCGCGGCACGGAATAAATGTTGCGCTCGGTCCAGTTCGCGACTTCCGGAGCTAACTCCCAATATTCGCCGCGAAAATGGATGTCCGTATACTCCAGGCCGATTCCCATTTGATGGGCGATATCGATCGCGTTGCCGCCCGCCGCGTTAATAAAAAATTGCGATTGAAACTCCGCGCCGTTTTCAGAAGTTAATTTGAGGCGTTCGGGACCTTCTTCAACGCGCGCCAGATCAAAATTAAAAACAAATTCCACGCCTTGAGATCTCGAATCCTCTTTCAGCGCGCGGGTGAGTTGCCGGTAATCGGTCGAAGTATCGGTTTTGGCAAAAATTGCGGCTTCGCACCGCACGCGAGGCTCAATTTTTCTAACCTCGGTCGCCGAAAGATACTCGACTTCCTCCTCTTTCATCCCGTTTTGAATCGCCCACTTCATGTATTTCTCGACAATATTCACTTCTTCAGGGAGGCAGGCGACTTCAATCGTGCCGATTTCGCGCCACGGCAAGCCTTTGAGGGCAGCGTATTTTTTCCAGAGTCCGTATGAAATTTGGGCCGATTGTGCGAATACCTTTCTCCGCTCGGGGTTCAGGTAAAACGGCCGATGGATAACCCCCGTGTTCCTCCCGCTAGTATGGACCGCGACGTCGGACTCCGTTTCAAGAACTGCAATCCGGCACTCATATAAGGAAGAGAGCCAATAAGCAAGCGAAGTGCCCAAAATGCCGCCGCCCACAATCACAATATCGTATTGTTTTTCCATTGAAGAAACAGAATACGATAATCCGCCTAATTATTCAACTGAGGGTAGAAATAATGCCTCATTCATGCTAAACTCGTGTTGCACGATAGGGGCAAAATGATATAATTTGCTCACTTAAATTTTTTGGAGGATTCAAGTCAATGTCTAAGGTGATGGTGGTTGACGACGAAAACGACGTTGTAGAGCTGATTAAGTTCATGCTTGAAAAAGACGGTCACGAAGTCGTTACCGCGTCCAACGGCCGCGAAGCGCTCGAAAGAGTGGAACCCGCAAAACCCGATTTGATCATTTTGGACATCATGATGCCGGAAATCGACGGCTACACCGTAAACACGCGGCTTCAGGAAAAAGATGAAACGCGTTCGATCCCCGTGATTATTTTGACGGCCAAAGGCCAAATGCGCGACCTCTTTGCGCTCGGCACCAACATTATCGCTTTCATGGAAAAACCTTTCGACCCGAAGGGCCTCCGGGATAAAATTAGAGAAATTCTCACCTCCAAGAAATAGCCGTACCTGATTCTTAAAAATCGCCTCCCAACGACTTGGGTACCATGAAAGATATTCCTAAGGAAACGTCCAAAGAAGCATTGCCTAAAACCGAACCGGCTGAAGTTTCGGAATCCGCCCTCATACTGGCCCGCAGAGAAAAACTAGATAGAATTAAATCCTCCGGAACCAATCCCTATCCCGCTCGAAGCCCGATCGAAGGGCCCCGCGCAAACTCACAGGACATTAAAATTAAATACGAGTCCGTCCAAACCGGGCAGGAAGCGGAAGGCGCCGTTTATTTCTGCGGACGAATGATGACGCGGCGAGACATGGGCAAGGCGAGCTTCGCTCACCTGCAAGACTCCACAGGACTCCTCCAGATTTATGTCCGAAAAGACGCCGTGGGAGACGCCGCTTACGACCGTTTTTCAAAGGACTATGACATCGGCGATATTTTAGGCTGCAGCGGTCCGGTGTTCCGGACTAAAACGGGGGAAATCTCGATCAAAGCGGCCCAGATCGTTTTGCTTTCGAAAGCGCTCCGGCCCCTGCCCGAAAAATGGCACGGCTTAAAAGACATCGAAATCCGCTCCCGCTTCAGAGAGCTCGACTTAATCACTAACGCCGACTCGAAAAAAGTTTTCGAAACGAGGAGCCGCGTAATTCAGACTTTACGAGCCACGCTGCACCGCGAAGGGTATCTCGAAGTCGAGACCCCCATGATGCAGCCCGTGCCGGGCGGAGCCATCGCTAGGCCGTTCGAAACTTTTCACAACGCGCTCGGCGAAAAATTTTACCTGCGGATCGCGCCCGAACTTTATTTGAAGCGGTGTCTCGTGGGCGGATTCAACAGAGTTTTTGAGATCGGGCGGGTTTTCAGGAACGAAGGCATCGATTCCAACCATAACCCCGAATTTACGATCCTTGAGTGCTACGAATCCTACGGCGACATGGATACGATGATGCAGCTCACCGAACTCTTAATTTCCGAAGCCGTAAAAACCGCTGGCAACGCCGATCCCGAAAAATTTAAAACTCCGTTCATGCGCCGCACGATTCACGAATTGTTTAAGGAGCATGTCGGAGAAGATGCTGCCCAACTCGTGGACGACCAGGACTGGAAAACCCTGGCGCAAAAATATGGACGCGGCGGGGAAGATTACAAGACTTTCGACCATCTGTTCTCGGAAAAAATCGAGCCAACGCTTTCTGAGCCGACCTTCGTAACTGAATTTCCTTCGGATTTTTCGCCCCTGGCTAAAACCAAAGAAGGTTCGCCGAAAATCGCGGAACGCTTCGAGCTTTATATCAACAATCAGGAAATTGCAAACGCCTATTCCGAACTGAACGACCCCATCCGGCAGAGGGAACAATTTGAAAAATACCGAACCTCCCGCTCTGGAAAAGACAAGGAAGGGGAAGGAATGGGATTTGACGAAGCATTCCTACATGCGTTGGAACAGGGTATGCCACCGGCCGGAGGTCTTGGAATTGGAGTCGACCGCCTCGTCATGCTATTGACCGGACAGACTTCCATCCGGGACGTATTGCTGTTCCCAACGCTGAAGGCTGAAAAGTAGCGTTTCGCTGAACAAAATGTCTTTTGAACTTTCGATCGCGCTCCGTTATTTAAAAACCCGCAAGCATGGATTTTTCGCTTTCGCGACCACCATGATTGCGATCGGAGGCGTAACGCTCGGCGTGGCCGCGCTCATCATCACCCTCTCAGTTATGAACGGTTTCCGCACCGATATCCAGGATAAAACCCTGGGCATTCAACCGCACATCGTCCTGCTCGGCACCGAAAACCAATCCGAAATTGAGCTCGCTTCTCTCGCGGACAAGATCAGCTCCGCAAAAGAAGTCCGAGCAACCGCTCCGTTTATTCTAGGTCAAGTCCTTCTTAAATCCGCACACAGGGCGCAGGGAGTCGTTTGCCGCGGCATAGCGCCCTCTCAAGAGTTTAAAGTTACGAAAGCCGAAAAAACCTTGATATCGGGAAGCTGGGCAGAACTCGAAAGCGCGGATACGGCGATCAAAGCCCTCGTGATTGGAAAAGAGCTGGCGCGCAGCCTGGGCGTTTCGACCGGCGACGACATCATCCTCGTTTCTCCGACCGAGACCGCGGCAGTCGGCGTCATGGGCTCAGTCCCCAGGATGGAAAAATTCTTTGTGTCGGGAGTGTTTCAATCCGGCATGTATGAGTTCGACGCCAACATGGTTTTCCTCTCTCTCGCCAATGCCAGGTCGCTGCTTGGGATTCCCGGAGCGACCGGAATTGGAATTCAAACCGCGCACCTGGACCAAGCCGACGCCACCGCCCAAAAAATTGGGGAACTCGCGGGCTCTAACTTCTGGGCCCGTTCGTGGCAGGAATTGAACCGCAATCTATTCGAAGCGCTTAAGCTTGAAAAAATCGTGATGACTCTCATCCTCACGATGATCGTGCTCGTCGCCTCGTTCACCATCATTTCCAATTTAATTTTACTCTCCATTGAAAAATCGAGAGACATCGGCATTTTAAGGGCTTTGGGAGCGAGCCGCAACTCGATTCAAAAAATATTCCTGTACGCCGGGATGGTACTCGGAGTCGCCGGAACTTTTCTGGGAAGTATTCTGGGAATCGGCATTTCAATTATTCTTGATAAAACCCGTTGGATTAAGCTCCCGCAAGACGT
>JANLTE010000347.1:0-2205 GCA_031362785.1 Elusimicrobiota bacterium | reverse complement strand
CATGAAGCCACTTATATCAGTTTCAGATAAAACCGGAATCGTGGAGTTGGCGCGCGAGCTCGCGGGTCTCGGTTTTGAAATTATTTCCACGGGCGGTACCGCTTCCGCTTTAAAGCAGGCTAACGTCGATACAACTGAAATCAGCGAGTTCACGGGATTTCCCGAAATCCTGGAGGGGCGCGTGAAAACGCTGCACCCTAAAGTTTTCGCGGGGATCCTTTCCATCCGCTCGAGTTTGAAACATCAAGTTGACATGGAAAAAAACAATTTAGACAACATCGATTGGGTCATCGTGAACCTTTACCCTTTTGAGCGCATCGTCATGGAAAACAAGCTCCCGAAAGGCGAAATGATTGAGTTCATCGATATCGGGGGCGTTTCGCTCCTGCGCGCCGCCGGAAAAAACTTTGCAGACGTCGTGGTGGTTTCGGACCCCAGAGATTATACGAAAGTCCTCTCCGAGTACAAGGAGTACAAAAAAATCTCTCTTGACACCAAACGCAAACTGGCCGCCAAGACATTTGGCCATACCGCGCATTATGACAGCATGATCGCAAAGTTTTTCGTGCGGGAGGACAACCTGATCACCGATTCTAAACCGCCGCTGAACCCCGCGGACCGCACCGAGCATTTTCCAGAAGAGCTAACCGTGGGACTCCGTAAAGTGGCCGATTTGCGTTACGGTGAAAACCCGCAACAGAAAGCTTCCTTATATAAGGAATCGGGCGACCGGGAATGGGGCGTGGTTAATGCCGAAAAGCTGCAGGGCAAAGAACTCTCCTTCAATAATTATTTAGACCTGGACGCCGCCTGGCAGATCGTAAATTCGCTGTCCGCTTCCGAGCAGGCGAAATCGTTTACGACTTACAGCGGGACTTTCTGCGTTGTGATCAAGCACACCAACCCCTGCGGAGCCGCCATGGGACCTAACCCGCTTGAAGCCTTTCAGCTGGCTTTCGGCGCCGACCCCTTAAGCGCTTTTGGAGGCATCGTTGGATTTTCCAAAACAGTGGACGAGGAGGCCGCCGCTGAAATATCAAAACAATTTTTCGAATGCGTGATCGCTCCGGAGTTCACTCAAGGAGCGCTTGAAATTTTTAAGAAAAAACAGAACCTAAGGATATTGCGGCAGAACACCTTGTTTTCTTTGCCCTACGAGTTCGATCTCAAAAAAATATCGGGTGGATTCTTGATTCAGCAAAAAGATTTGATGGCGAGCCCTGAAGCCGATAAAAAAACCGGCGCTCCAGCCGAAAGCAGAAAAGTCGTGAGCAAGCGGCAGCCGACTCCCGAGGAACTTTACTCGATGGAATTCGCCTGGCAAATTTGCAAGCACGTAAAATCGAACGCCATCGTCCTGGCGCGCGGCGCGCTCACCCAAGGGGTCGGCGCGGGGCAAATGAGCCGCATCGACTCGCTCAAAGCCTCAATCCAGAAAATGCGCGAACTTCGGCAGGAAGTTGCCGTGGGAGCGAGTGTCGGACAAGTGAAGTCGCAGATTTCCAAACTGCCCTTGGTTCTGGCCTCAGACGCCTTTTTCCCGTTTCGGGACTGCGTTGACGAAGCCGCCAAAGCGGGAGTTTCCGCGATCATTCATCCAGGCGGAAGCATCCGCGACCAGGAGTCGATCGACGCGGCTAACGAGCACAGCATCGCGCTCATTTTCACCGGTACCCGCCACTTCAAACATTAAGACTTTACAGATTGAAAATTTAGAAGTAAGATTAATTCACCGAACCATTTCATCCCGCCGGAAACTCAAAATATGGAGGGGTTTTTATGATTATTCAGATTGACCGCGCCAAAAAGAAGGTTTCGATTAAAAGCGAACCAAAAAAATCAACCTCGGGAAAGAGTTATGTCGTGATCGATTATCCGCAGAACGGGGATAAAATACAAACTCACTATTATGGGGTGAGGATTGGCGCCTCGGCAGGCCATCGCGTTGAATTTTCGATTGTCGGTGGCGCCTGGCATCCGACCCGAATAAATTCAGGGTATTTTTGGTACGACTGGCACAACATCCCGGCAGGCCCGCACAAGTGTGTCGCGCGAATCACCTTGCTCGACGGAAAAATTAACGCCGAACAGCACCTGAGTTGCGCCGTACGATGCGTCGAGATTCTCCGCTGCAAGTATCGCGCTCACGCGGCAACCCCCAAGTAGGCTTTGATCACATCAGGATGGTTTTGCACTTCTTGCGGT
>JANLTE010000343.1:0-1537 GCA_031362785.1 Elusimicrobiota bacterium | reverse complement strand
CGACATCGTGCTCGTGGATGACGCGTCTAAGGATGGAACCGTGGCGCGGGCGAAGCAGCTGGGACTTAAGGTAATCGAACATGCGGAGAACAGAGGTTATGGCGCCAATCAAAAAACTTGCTATAAAACCGCTCTTCAGACCGACGCCCAAATTGTGGTCATGATTCATCCCGACTATCAATATGACGCCCGGCTCATCCCCGCCCTCGTTCTGCCCATCGAATTGGGAATTTGTGACGTAATGCTCGGCAACCGAATCCGTTCGCGCCAGGAAGCTTTTGAGGGAGGAATGCCCCTTTATAAATATTTTTCGAACCGATTTTTGAGCGTGCTTGAAAACTTGCTTTTGGGCCAGAACTTGGGGGAATTTCATTCAGGTATGCGCGCTTACCGCCGCAAAGTTTTGGAGGATTTGCCCTGGGAAAACAATTCCGACCATTTTGTTTTCGATCAACAGTTTTTGATACAATCCATTTTTTTCAAATTCCGGATCGGAGACATCCCCGTGCCCGTAAAATATTTTGCGGAGGCTTCGAGCATTAATTTCGGCAACAGCCTGCGCTACGGGATTGAAACCCTTTGGACGATACTGCTTTTTTTCTTCGCGAAGTGCGGAATGCCGTTAACCCTGTTTAAAAGCGATGCCAATGTCAGAAAACTCTAATCTGATTTACCTCATCACTTTCGTTACCGGCGGGTTGATCGCTTTTTTTTCTTGCCCCCTGTTCCGGGCCGTCGCGGTACGGTTTAACGTTATCGATCATCCGAACACTCCCGTTAAAACTCACCGGCAGGCCACGCCTTATCTGGGAGGGTGCGCGATCGTCCTTGGTTTTTACATCAGTTTAGCGCTCGCCCGCCACCTGACCAACTTTCCTACCGGAACGCTCAAACCCATTTGGGGAATTTTCCTGGGTGGATTTATGATCTTCATCCTTGGATTAGTGGACGATACTGTGAAAGGCGGTCTTTCGTTTAAAATGAAATTTTTCATTCAGATTATCGCGTCCATCCTTTTGTTGTTTTTTGACATCCAAATCCATTTCATTCAACCGCGCTGGCTCGCGTATTTGATCACCACCATTTGGATCACGGGCGTCATGAACGCGATGAACATCATCGACATTATGGATGGCCTGGCGGCCGGAGCGGGGTTCATTGCCCTGCTCGCGTTCCTTTTCATTTCATTGCCGACTGAGCACATCTACGTAAACATGACCGCGGCGGCCCTGGCGGGGTCGGCGCTGGGATTTATTCCGTTTAATCTTTCGAAAAGTCGAAAAATATTCATGGGGGATACCGGCAGCCTGTTCATCGGATTCGTGCTCGCCGCTTTATCGCTCGGAACCAGTTACACGACTTTCCATAATGCCGGAGTGCTGGCGCCCATCCTAATTTTAGGTGTGCCGCTTTACGACACATTTTTCGTGATGCTGATTCGTTACCGAAAAGGCATTTCGCCATTTCTGGGCTCAAAGGACCATTTTGCGTTGAGGCTTGAAAAACTGGGGTTTTCCCGCAAAAGCATCCTCTACAT
>JANLTE010000335.1:0-6908 GCA_031362785.1 Elusimicrobiota bacterium | reverse complement strand
CATATTAAGCAACATCTAAAGCATTAAGGACGTGCAGAAGCGCTGCGTGAGCAGTCGTCCTTGAGCTCTGCAAAAGGAGGTTTCGCATGGACGCATTAGGCATGATAGAAACGAGAGGGTTGGTGTCTTTAATTGAAGCGGGAGACGCGGCGGTAAA
Source organism: Elusimicrobiota bacterium (assembly GCA_031362785.1). Taxonomy (GTDB): domain Bacteria; phylum Elusimicrobiota; class Elusimicrobia; order 2-02-FULL-39-32; family 2-02-FULL-39-32; genus JANLTE01. The sequence continues at coordinate 6,751 of JANLTE010000335.1, read as the reverse complement.
GGCTGCGAATGTCCGTATCGTAGGGTGGGAGAAAATTGGATCAGGGCTCGTGACGGTTTTGTTTCGCGGCGAAGTGGCTGCCTGCCGCGCGGCATGCGACGCGGCCGCTGCAGCGGCGCAAAAAGTGGGCGAACTTGTAGCCGTCCATGTTATACCGCAACCCCATCCGGACTTGGAGGGCAAGATGCCTATTTCTCTTCCAGAGACATTGAACCGGGGCAAGAGATAAGAGTTTTGGTCTATTGATCGATCATGCTCTTCGCTAGAGTCGTTGGCAAAGTGGTGTGCACGCGCAAGGATGAAAAACTGGTGGGCACGAAGCTTCTGCTGGTTCAGCCGGTAGATTTAGAAGGCAGCCACAAGGGGCTTCCGATGGTCGCCATTGACGCAGTAGGTTCTGGCGAGGGTGAAATCGTCTTGATTGTGCAGGGCTCTTCCGCCCGCCAGACGCGCCAGACTGAAGGCAATCCGGTCGACTGCACCATCTTCGCGGTCGTGGATTCTGTTGAGAATAATGGACGGACGGTTTTTTCAAAATCGACCGACTTCGCAGGGAAAAAATAAAAGATGCAGCTTCAGGAAGAAGAAATTCAATTGCTCGTGAAAGAAGTCTTGAGGCGCGTTGAAAACGCGTCTCCGGGCGCTTTGATAGCGCCGGCTGATACGCCTGGCGCTTGTGCATCGTCCGATTCTTCAAAAGTCTCGGACGCGATTCATTCTTCTGTCGATTCCGCGGTGCAGGCCGCTAAAAAATCGCAGATCGTTTTCCAGGATTTGGGGCTCGATCTCCGCAAAAAAATCATCGACGCGATCCGAAAAGCGGGATACGATCATGCCGAACCTCTGGCTAAACTCGCGCGTGAAGAAACGGGGTTAGGTCGTTGGGAAGATAAAGTTAAAAAAAATATCCTGGTTTCCTTAAAAACTCCCGGAGTCGAAGATCTTCAACCCGTTCATGCTTATACGGGAGATACGGGCTTAACACTGGTCGAGAATTCGCCATTTGGGGTGGTGGCGGCGGTCACACCCTCGACTAACCCTACTTCCACCGTTATCAATAATACAATCTCGATTTTATCCGCTGGCAACTCCATTGTTTTCGCTCCGCATCCCGCCGCGAAACGCTGCTGCCTCGAGACGGTGCGTCTGTTGGATGAGGCCATTCGGGAAGCGGGCGGTCCGGAACATCTAGTCAACGCGTTTGAGCCCGTCTCACAGGAAAATACGCTGGCGCTCCTGAAGCATCCGGACGTTTCTTTAGCGCTGGTGACCGGCGGCCACGCCATTGTTAAGCTCGCGCTCAGCGTCGGTATCGCGCGCAAAACCATCTGCGCAGGACCCGGAAACCCGCCCGTAATCGTCGACGAAACCGCCGATTTTAATGCAGCTGCGAAGGGAATTGTAGATGGAGCGTCCTTCGATAACTGCATTTTATGCACCGGAGAAAAAGAAGTGATCGTGGTGGAAAAAGCGGCGGAAATGCTTTTGACCGCTTTGCGGGCGGACGCGAGGGCGTATGAACTGAAGCGGGACCAAATGGATGCGTTGGCGAAAAAAGTTTTTCTTTGGAACGGAAGTCAAGCCACTTTGAACCGTGAATTTGTAGGAAAGGACGCCGGCATAATCGCGAGGGCCGTCGGCTTGAATGTTCCCGAATCAACTTTGCTTTTGTGGGGCGAAGTGCCGAACGATCATCCCTTTATCTGGATTGAGCAGCTCATGCCCGTGCTGCCCGTCACTCGCGCCCCAGACATTGATCGCGCGATCGAATTCGCGAAGTTGGTGGAAGGCGGGAACCACCACACCGCTTCCATTTACTCGCTTCATGTCGGTAACATTACGAAAGCGGCGCGCAAGATGGCCTGTTCCATCTTCGTCAAGAACGGCCCGAACTTCATGGGGTTGGGGGTGGGCGAAGGATTTGCGAGCATGTCAATCGGAACGCCGACCGGAGACGGACTCACCAAGCCGTCGCATTTTTCCCGGCCGCTGCATTGCTCGATGGTGGGATATTTAAGAATTGCATAGCAAGAAAGAGGTGTATGTCTCGCTCTAAATCAAAATTTCATATGCCAGCGGGACAAGACGCTTTCATAAGAATAAAACAGGAGGTAGCGTTTTGAAACCAAGCATTGGATTTTTGGAAGTGAGTTCCATCGCGAAAGGTATTGAAGCTCTGGATGCGATGGCGAAGATGGCGGAGATTGATATTTTACATACGCGCGCGATTCCTCGGGGAAAATACATTATTTTGATCGGCGGGGAGCAAGCGGAAGTGGAGCAATCTCTTCAGGCCGGCCTACAGGTGGCGGACAAAACGCTGGTCGACTATTTTTTGATCCCAAATATCCATTCACAAGTTCTGCCGGCGCTCAAATCGCGCATTAAAGTCGATGAACTTGAGGCAGTTGGGGTGATCGAGACAAAAGACGTCGCGGCTTCCATTTACGCAGCCGATGCCGCAGCCAAAAAAGCTGCGATTACACTGATTGAAATTTTTCCCGGAGGCGGGGCGGGCGGTAAAGGTTATGTTATTTTAACGGGCGAAGTGGACGCGGTTCATTCAGCGGTAAACGCGGGAGTCTCGACCATCAAGAAGGAAGGCATGCTCGTTTCCTCCATCGTGATTCCATATGCACATAAATCGCTTTTGCCGGTTTTAACTCAGTAGTTGTTAATTTTAAAAATTTTCTAACGAGGTTTTATCATGAAAATTGCATTAGGTTCCGACCACGCGGGGTATGAGCGAAAAAAAGAGATCGTTGGACTGCTAACGGAAATGGGGCATAAAGTAGCCGATATGGGAACGCATTCCGAAGAGTCCGTCGATTATCCTGATTTTGCAGCGCGCGTGGCTAAAGCGGTCTCTAAGCATCAGGCCGATAGAGGCATTTTGATTTGCGGTTCGGGAATTGGGATGTCGATCGCGGCGAATAAAGTGCCGGGGATTCGCGCGGCGGTTTGCTGGAGTCCGAAGGTGGCGAAACTCGCTTCCGAACATAATCAGGCTAATGTGCTTTGTTTGCCGGCCCGGCTGCTATCGATGATGGTCTCAACGAAAATTGTGAAGGCCTGGATTTCGACGCCGTTTGGCGGTGGGAGACATCAGCGCCGCATCCAAAAAATTTCAAAACTTGAGTTGGCATCATGCAGCAAGCGCAAGTCATAGGCCGCGTAGTCGCGACGCAGAAGTACGAAACCCTTGAAGGGATGAGGCTTCTTTTAATTCAGCCGCTTTCATGGGATAAATCTCCGAAGGGCGATCCGATCGTGGCGGCCGATGTTGTTGGCGCAGGCGCCAGCGAATTTGTGTTTTGGGTGGCTTCGCGCGAAGCGGCAATGGCGTTTGGCGGAACGTCTTTAAAGGACACTCCTCCAATCGACGCTGCAATTGTTGGAATCGTGGACGGCGTCAATCTACAGGATTGGACGCGCGGGATCAACCCTCGGTAGTATGATCATCGGCCGAGTGGTGGGCAATGTTTGGGCGACTCGCAAGCACGCGGCGCTCGATGGGTTTAAGCTCCTCTTAGTGCAGCCCCTTGAAGTTCAGTCGGGCGGCGTGGCGGGCGAACCCGCGCTCGCGGTGGACGCCAGGTTCGGCTCCGGCCCCGGCGACACAGTGCTTTTAATGGATGAAGGTTCCAGCGCGCGACAAATTATCAGAAACCCAAAATCTCCTGTTCGGCTCATCGTTTGCGGCATTGTCGATTCCTTCACGGTTGGATCCAAAGATTTTAAATATCATTGACTCTCATGATCCCTTTCAAAAAAATAATTAACCCTTTCGTTTCGCTCACCACAATCGGCACTGCCGGAAAGGTGTTTACAAATGAGCCCGGTGAGTGGAAACCTCTGCCGCGAATTTATATTTCAGATTGGGACGAGCCCGTAAAAAGAATTGAAAATAGAAGCACGGCGCTTAACCCTTTGGCAAGACTGATTGATCACACAGTTTTACATCCTGAAACGACGGAGTCGGAAATTCTTGCGGCCGCGATCGAGGCAAAAACTTACCATTTTTTTTCCGTTTGCGTTCCACCGTGTTATGTTGCGCTCGCCAAAAATGCGCTGAAGGGTTCCGAAGTTAAAGTGTGCTCCGTAGTGGGATTTCCCTTAGGTTCCGCAACGACCATGTCCAAGAACCATGAAACCAAGGATGCAATTGCCAATGGGGCCGACGAAATTGATATGGTCTTGAACATTGGGTTACTAAAATCAAAAAAAATAAAGTTGGTTTTGGATGATATCCGCGCGGTGCGAAGCGCATGTCAGGGAAAGGTTTTGAAAGTTATCCTTGAAAACTGCCTCCTGACACAAGCAGAAAAGATTGAGGGGTGTAAACTCACCATGGAAGCGGGCGCGGATTTTGTGAAAACGTCAACGGGCTTTTCAAAGTCGGGAGCGACGGTTGAGGACATTCAGTTGATGCGCCAGGCCGTGGGTCCTAAAATGGGAGTGAAGGCGGCGGGCGGAATTCGGGATACTGCTTTTGCGAAGGCTCTCGTGGCGGCGGGAGCTAGCCGCCTCGGAACTTCGGCGTCAGTAGCCATTATTTTAGGGACAGCGCCTTCTGCGCAAAGCCAGACCAAAACGCAGTTCCTTCCTTATTAATAATATAGGAAGACCTTGAAGTTTGAAGATTTTACCGTTAAACTAGTGATGGTTTTAAGGAGGTTCAACCCATGGCAGAATCAGGTGTAAGTGAAGCCCTCGGACTCATTGAAACCCGCGGCTTCGTCGGAATGATTGAAGCTTCGGACGCGATGGCGAAAGCCGCAAAGGTGAAGTTGGTTGGTTACGAAAAGATCGGATCGGGACTGGTGACCACGGTTTGCCGCGGAGAAGTAGGCGCTGTTCGCGCCGCCGTTGAAGCTGGAGCTCAAGCCGCTCAGAAAGTGGGCGAACTCGTTAGCGTCCACGTGATCCCCCGTCCGCACGACGATGTTGAAAAGTATCTCAAAAAAGTCGAAAGCTCTTTGTAATTGAAAATGGATTTTTCCCATGATCTCCGCTGACGACGTCGCGGACATTGTGCTGCAAACGCTTCGAGAAAATCGACCGGGATCTAAGAATTTTCGCGAAAGTTTATCGGAGGTGTCGAAGCGGGAAGGCCGATGGGGGTTCTACGCAGCCAAACCGTTCAATAAATCGTACACTTCGCTTCCCGCGAAAAGAATTTTTCTTTCCGAATACGACATAAAAAAACTTTTGCGGCCGAGCGATCAAAAATTGCAGGTTCCGAAATTGGCAATTATCAGTCCTTTAGCTCAGGAGTGGCTGGAAACTAAGCAGATTGTGGTTGAATTCCGCTGAAACTCAATGAATAAAATGCAAACCCCAGAATCCAAAACCATTTTGGTCGTTGATGACGACCATTCCATTTGCGCGTTTTTTGAATCGATGCTGTCGGCGGACGGCTTTCGCGTAGTAACCGAAACCAACGGGGAAGATGCCTTGAAGCTCGTGCAGTCCGACTCCTTCGATCAATACGATTTGCTAATTCTGGATTTGATGATGCCCAACTACGGCGGTTTTGAACTTTTGCGTGAAATGCAACAGGAAGGGTATCAGAAAATTCCAATATTTTTAGTCACCGCGCGAGTCCTCGATCAAGGCACAATTGATATGATCCGAATGGAATCGAACGTCCGTGATTTTTTAAACAAGCCCGTCGATTCTAAAGAGTTTCGAAAAAAAATCCATCAGCTTTTGGGAACCACTCCAAAAAGGCATTGATCCTCATGATTCAAAAGTGGGATCTATCACCCTCGCCGTTCGAAAAGGATCCATTGCGCCATAAAGTGCGCCTTTATGCCGCTCGGGAAGACCTCCCGGAGCTTATGTCAAACATCCCCCATTCCTGTAGCGAGCCATTCGTAACCCTGGCCAGAGAGTATAACTGGTTTTTTTATATTCCTTCACTTCCGCCGGAAAGCCAGTCTCGCGTAATTGAAGTGCTAAGAAAGTTTTGCGATGGGCATCCGATCCACGGCGAAAATATCGATCCAGTTCCAGCGACACCTCAAGTCGCCGAACCCGTGGAGCCAATAAATTCTTCGGCACCCGAGGCATTGTCTAAGGAGGAAAGCTCTTCCAGGGTTCTAAACATTTCAGTTGTCGCGATTCAAGAAGAAAAACTGGGCACTGGAGTGATGGCGGAAGCCGATGATCCCGCATTAATCGCGCGCGAGCAAAGACATCCAGTGAAGGTCGATGTTCCGGATGAGGCTGCAATTCCGAATTCGGTATCTAAAGCGGGCGCACCAACGGAAGAAGTGAGACAGGCTTTAAACATGGTTATGCAAGCCCCTCCAGTTTCAATCGAGCTCGATAGCGGTTTGGCCGAAATCACGCTGGTTGAATATGTCGGCTTTTATCCCGACACGTGCAAACTTTTTTTTGAAAAGATAATGCCTTTACTTAACGATCAAATCAAAAAATTTAAACTTAAAATCCGCCTGTCGGAGGCTGCCCAAATTTCTTACGTTTATGGACAGGAAATGGATTATGCGTTCCTTAAGGACGGGTGTGTTGCCAACCGGTGTTACCGCGCGTTAATTCTTGGACCGCTTTCCAAAGAAGGCGTGAACGAGGCAAAATTTTTTACGGATCTGCACACGGTTTCGTTAAACTCGCACATTACGCTCCATTGTATTTCATGGTCAGGGCTTTCCAGAGACGTAGATCTGATGAGCTGTGCCCTGGAAATGTCGATTCCATCGGCGCGGTTGAGCGCGAGCCAGGCGCC
>JANLTE010000326.1:0-1618 GCA_031362785.1 Elusimicrobiota bacterium | reverse complement strand
GGCGCCTGGTGCGTGGACGCGAACATCAAGCGTGGCTCGCTTTCAGCAACGGTTTCGCGCTTCTTGATCCAACTTAAAATTCGGTTGGACCCCGATTCAAGTCCCGGCCAAACCACGCGCAGCCCGCATTTTTCCATTTTCTTTAAATCGACCTTCAGCAGGTCGTCTGCCCGCGTCTGTGCGATCCAGGTGTATTGACCATTGATCATTTCAGCGACGCGGGTCGCCCACCGCGTATTGACAAAAAATTCTTCATCGTAAAATGGGATGTGGTCCAAGTTGTATTTTTCTTTGAGAGCCATGGTCTGTTCATAAATAATTTCAGGTTTCACCATTCGGTAAAGCTTCGTTAACGCCGGTTCCGAACAAAACGTGCATTTGTAGGGGCAGCCGCGGCTTCCCATATAAGGTAGCAACCGTGTGATCCCGCCGAATAAATATTCGGTGGGTTGTGTATAGTCCTCAACGTTTAACAGGTCATAGGGGATTGGCGGCAAGTTGTTGATGTCAGGGTCGGGTCCTTTCGGATTGACGTGAATTTTTCCATCTTTGTCTTTCCATCCCAGGCTGGGGACTGTGGAAAAGTCGCGCGAGCCGAGGAGTTCATCGGTGAACTGTCTTAAAAACACTTCCCCTTCTCCCTGGATGATGAAATCAATTTTTGGATGTTGAAGGGTCTGTTCAGCCATCAGGGTGGCGTGCATGCCTCCCCAAACGACGGGCGTTTCGGGATTAACGGATTTTACGAAGTCAGTAATCTCGAGGCCGAAAAAAATTTGAGTGCCCGTCATGCTGGAAATCCCCACATATCGGACATTTCCCTTCATTAGTTCGTCCCGGAGGAGTTCTTTCCAGTTGTCTTGCGTACGCTGATCAATCACCCTCACTTTATACTTATCGAGCAGGCCAGACGCTGCTCCCAACACCGCGAGCGGCATCGTGACGGTAACGCCTTTGGCGTCAAAACCGGTCTTAGGATAAACAATGACGACATCACTCATTTAAAATTCTCCGACTGGGTTGAATTGCAGAACAAAATTAAATAAAAACGCTTCGGACATTGTTTCATAATGGCCGAAGCGTTGTCAAGCCGCCGGCCGTGAGCTCGGGGCATTTATGAATCAGATATTAAATGGGATTGTTATTTGATATCGATTTTAACGACGTTGGCGGCTTTGGGGCCCTTATCGGACTCAACCACTTCGAACTCGACGGGCTCGCCCTCGGCTAGGGACTTATACCCTTCCCCCCCGATGGATGAAAAATGCACGAACACGTCGCCGGAACCATCATCTTTCGCTATGAACCCGAAACCTTTTTGATCACTGAACCACTTTACTTTTCCTTTCACTCTAATGCCACCTCTTTGTTATTATTGTCGACGCTAAAAGGCTCGCGCCGAATGCTAAATATATAACAGGAAAAGTCTTTTCTGTCAATGTGAATTTATTTCGGGTTCTCATTGAAGAGCATTTTTTTCTTCTGTCTTACGCCGCCAGGCCCGGAGTATCCGCCCATGCCTCCATCGGTTCGGATCACCCGATGGCAGGGCACCAATGGCGCAAAAGGATTTTTCGATAGGGCGGTACCCACCGCCCGCGCCGCCTTTGGATGCCCG